>JADFWA010000077.1 GCA_015222855.1 Pseudomonadota bacterium
CGGCTGTCTAAGCGATTCACCATTATGGACAGGCGGGACGCCTGTCCTACTGTGTTGGAAGGGTCAATCTCTATTTTGTGGCGGAATATAATCCTTGACGAATATGTCGATTTTAATTAAAATATAAAGTTATTTTTTAGATAAAGTCTAAACTCTTATGGAGGCATATAAAAGTGGATGAAAAGAGGTATGAGTTAAATGTTCAACTTGCTCAAATGTTGAAAGGCGGCGTCATCATGGACGTTGTCACAGCAGAGCACGCAAAGATCGCCGAGGAGGCCGGAGCCGTAGCGGTTATGGCCCTGGAGCGGGTTCCGGCAGATATTCGCGAGGAGGGCGGCGTTGCCCGCATGTCCGATCCTGCGCTTATCACAGAGATCAAGGAGACGGTATCGATACCTGTTATGGCCAAGGTGCGCATCGGCCATTTCGTGGAGGCACAGGTGATCGAAGCTCTCAAGGTTGACTATATTGATGAAAGCGAAGTTCTGACCCCCGCCGATGAGGAGTGTCATATTGACAAGACCAAATTCAGTCTTCCCTTTGTTTGCGGGGCACGCAATCTGGGTGAGGCGCTGCGCCGCATAGCTGAAGGGGCGGCCATGATTCGCACCAAAGGCGAAGCGGGGACGGGAAATGTGGTTGAGGCGGTTCGTCATATTAGAACGATAAATCGTGAAATCAGGCAGCTCGTTAACATGCCGGTGGAGGAAGTCACCGGTTTTGCCAGGGACAACGGTTTTCCTTATGATCTCGCGCTTCAGGTTCGGAAGCTGGGCAGATTGCCGGTTGTCAACTTTGCCGCGGGCGGTATCGCGACACCGGCTGACGCGGCATTGATGATGCAGCTTGGTTGTGACGGCATTTTTGTGGGATCCGGGATATTCAAGTCAACTGACCCTGTCAAGCGGGCCCGTGCTATTGTTAAGGCAGCGGCATATTACAATGACCCGGCCAAGATTCTGGAGGCCTCAATAGGGCTTGGCGAGGCCATGCCCGGGCTCGAAATTTCCGATATTCCGGAAACGCAGATTCTTGCTACACGGGGCGGGTAGCGCTGAGGCATACCATAAGTTACAAATAAATCAGGAACACGGCATACATAAGGGCGTATTTCGATACGCCCTTACTTTTTAGTGAATGATTGTATGTTGTCTCTGCGTGCTCAGCGTTCTCAGCGGTGAGCGGTAGAGTTTGGGGGGTAAATGCTAGTGAAGACAATCGGTGTGCTTGATCTTCAGGGGGATGTTTCCGAACACCTTGATCACTTGGAGCGTCTGGGGATTGCCGGTGTGCGGGTGAAGGAGCCTGCAGACTTTGCTCATCTCGCGGGATTGATTATACCCGGCGGCGAAAGCACGTGCCTCTTCCGTTTGCTGAATATTTTCGGCATCAAGGATGTTATTCTTCGTGAGTTTCAGCGTGGGCTGAAGCTGTGGGGGACGTGCGCGGGGGCAATTCTCCTTGCTAAAAATATTGTGGGTGAATCGCCCTGCCTTGGTCTTATCGATATTGAAATTGAGAGAAACGCCTTCGGGAATCAACTGGACAGCTTTGCGTGTGAGGCACTCATTCCCCGCGTAGCGCCGCAGCCGGTACCTCTCACTTTCATTCGCGCACCAAAAATTATTCGAGTGGGCATTGGCGTTGAAGTGTTGTTGCGGCAGGATGATTATATCGCTGCCGCGGAGAGTCCCGACATCCTGGTAACGATATTTCATCCGGAGCTTACGCCGTGTATTGCATTCCATCGCTATTTCGCGCTCAAGTGCGGTCTGAAACCACGCGATGACGCCGAACATTCCATAATCGATCCAACCTGGGACAGCAGAAGCTGGACCAGACACGCACAGGTCGCCTAAGCCGAACCTCCTTGATTATTAAGGGAAATTTCATCATTATTTGATATTTTCAGCTTGACCAACAGGGTCTTTTTCAGTATTGAAAACAGGTTTTATTTTGGAGGTAACACAATGGCAGAGAAGGTCAATAAAGATCATATCTTTTACAGGAATCCGACAAAATACTACCCTACCGCCGAAAGGGGGGAGGGTATCTATATTTACGATTCGGAGGGAAAACAATATATTGATGGCTCCGGCGGAGCGGTTGTAGTTTCAATCGGCCATGGTGTTGAGGAGGTAAAAAAGGCGATGCTGGGGCAGGCAGGCAAAATCGCTTTTACCCATGGTTCCCAGTTTACAACCGAAGCCGCCATTGATCTGGCCGAAAAGCTCGTTAATATTTCACCGGAGGGTTTGGACAGGGTTTATTTTCTCTCAGGTGGTTCGGAGGCGGTTGAGACCGCCGTTAAAATGGCCCGTCAATACCAGGTGGATCGGGGTGCCCCTTCAAAATACAAGGTGATCTCCCGCTGGACAAGCTATCATGGAAATACACTTGGAGCCTTGGCGCTCAGCGGACACACAGGACGAAGAAAGTATTATCAGCCGTTGATCCAGCATACCCCTCATATTGCGCCGGCTTATTGCTACCGGTGCTCCTTTGGGTCGGAACCGGGAAAATGTAATTTAGAGTGCGCTGAAGAGCTTGAGAAGGCCATTCTGTATGAGGGGCCAGAGTCAGTGTCCGCCTTTATGGCCGAGCCGGTAGTTGGTGCGACCGCCGGCGCGCTGGTTCCCCAAGACGGCTATTTTCAAAGAATTCGGGAGATATGTGACAAATACGATGTTCTGCTCATTGTTGACGAGGTAATGACCGGTATCGGGAGGACGGGGAAAATTTTCGCCGTTGACCACTGGAATGTGGCGCCGGATATGCTTATCTGCGCCAAAGGCCTTGCCGGCGGCTATACACCCATATACTGCCTCCTGACAAAGGAGAAAATTTATCGAACCATAAAGGAGGGTAACGGGACATTTGTTCACGGTCACACCTACAGCCAGAATCCTCTCTCCTCTGCCATCGCTTTGGCGGTACTCGTCTACATCGAAAAACATGACCTCGTGAACCGCTCCGCGAAAATGGGGGCATATCTGCTGGAAAAGTTGAAGGTCCTGGAAAGGCATCCGATTGTCGGAAATGTCCGTGGATTGGGGCTTTTCGCGGGACTGGAGTTTGTCAGGAATAAGGAAACGAAAGAGACCTTTGATCCCAAGCTGAAAGTGAATGTCTTGATCGGAAACCGCGTCTTTGAAAAGGGGTTGATAATCTATCCAGGTGGAGGAGGGGCCGATGGTGTTCATGGGGATCACATACTTGTTGCCCCGCCCTTCGTAATTACAGAGGAACAGATTGATCAGATCGTAAAAATCCTGGATGAATCCATCGCGGAGATAACTGAAGAAAAGGGACTCGATGCAAGCGGTTAATATTGTAACAAAAAACTTGAGAGGTGAGTTTAATGGATAAAGTGATTATTACCGCGGCCATTACCGGAAGCCGGATGATGAGGGATATTGCGCCTTACATTCCCATTACGCCGGGGGAGATAACTCAATCCGCCATAGAATGCTGGGAGGCCGGTGCGGCCGTTGTCCATATCCATGTCCGGGATCCTGAAACCGGCCTTGGAAGCCAGGACCTGGATCTTTTTCGGCAGGTTGTGGAGCCTTTGAGGGAGAAAACCGATCTTGTTATTTGTTTGACCACAAGCGGTATCCCAGGGCGGAACCTTCCGATTGATGAACGGCTGGCTCCTCTGACATTGAAACCTGAACTGGCTTCATTTGATGCCGGGTCGATCAATCTGGGGAGTGGTGTCTTTAGCAATCCTCCCGAGTTTCTTGATGAAGCTGCCAGAAGAATGAAGGAAGAGGGGGTTAAACCCGAGATCGAGGCGTTTGACCTCGGTATGATAATGACTGCCCTGCGCATGAGGGATGAGGGTAAACTGGAGGACCCTCTCCATTTTCAATTCGTTCTCGGCACACCCTCGGGTGCCCCCGCAACGCCAAAATCATTCCTGCATTTTTATGAGCATATCCCTGAAAACGCAACCTGGTCCAACATCGGTATTGGATGGCGGCAACTTCACATGGCGATGATGGCGCTCATTATGGGGGGGCATATCAGGGTAGGTATGGAAGATAATATCTACTTAAGGCATGGGGTTATGGCTAAAACCAACGCCGAGCTTGTCGAACGTGTTGTCCGTATCTGCAGGGAATATGGCAGAGAAATAGCCACCCCGGATGAAGCGAGGACAATTCTCGGATTGAGGAAGCGGTAGGGGGTTAGTTAGAGTCCGTCCAGAAATGAGGATTTTTGTTCAAGTTCAAGAAAGGCGAAAAATTTAACCGCAGGAATACATTGAGTATTTTGAGGATTAAAATTTGAGACTGACGCAGAAATTGAACAAAAAGACCATTTCTGGATGGACTCTAGTTATGTTTCCCCCTCCCCTTTTTCCCCTCCCACCAGGGGAGGGGAAATTTGGTTTTTAATTTTGCTTTAATCCATACTTCTTTAGCTTATACCGCAGCATACGTTCGTTGATGCCGAGCATCTCGGCGGCTTTCGTCTGGTGGTGGCCGGTTTCTTCCATGGCCTCCCGGATCAGTTGACGTTCCAGGGCATCAAGTGATTCTTTCAGCTTTTTCCGGCTGCCTGTGGAATAGAAGGGAAGGTCTGCCATAGTTATCACCGTTCCTCTTGAGATAACCACCGCTCTTTCGATGATGTTCTCAAGCTCCCTGACGTTGCCTGGATAATCGTATTTCATAAGAAGGTCTCTGGCCTCACTGCTTATACCTTCAATATCTTTTCCGTTTTCGACGGCAAAGCGGTGCAGGAAGTGTTCAATCAGCGGAGGAATATCCTCTTTCCTTTCCACCAGTGGCGAAATGGACATAATGACCACGTTAATTCTGAAAAAGAGGTCTTCCCTGAAGCTGCCTTCCCTTACTCTTGTTTCCAGATCCTGGTTGGTTGCGCTGATTATTCGAACATCTGAATGGATGGTTCGATTTCCCCCCAAACGTTGAAATTCATGTTCCTGGAGGAATCGGAGGAGTTTGACCTGAACGGGGAGTGACATTTCGCCAATCTCATCCAGAAAAATGGTTCCCCCGTCGGCCTCTTCGAATCGTCCTATTCTTCTTCCCGTTGCTCCCGTAAATGCACCCTTTTCATGGCCGAAAAGTTCGCTTTCGAGCAGGCTTTCAGGAAGCGCCCCGCAATTTACCACAATCATCGGCTTTTCCGAGCGGGGGCTTAGATTATGGATCAGTCTGGCAATGAGTTCCTTGCCGGTGCCGCTTTCCCCCTGTATCAGGATAGTGGCACGGCTGGGAGCGACCCTCCCTGCCATATTGATCAGGTTTTCCATTTTGGGGCTTCCGTATATTATCCTGTCTGTTGTAACTCCTTTAACCCTCAACTCCTGTCGAAGGATTTCATTTTCCCTGATAAGCGTTTGCCGCTCTGAAATCCGGTCGATTATAATATTCAGCTCATCCAGCTCTATGGGCTTGGTAACGTAATCCAGGGCACCGGCCTTCATGGCCTCGACCGCTGTTTCTAACGTTCCGTAAGCGGTCATCATCATAACGTCAATTTCCGGATTGATACTCTTTACCTTCTTAAGTACCTCCATCCCATTCATTTTAGGCATTTTATAATCGAGGAGCAACAGGTCAAAATGGCCTTCGAGAACTTGATTTATCGCGACATTCCCGTCTTCAGCTTCCGCAACGACATGCCCTTGTTTGGTAAGAAAATCCCGAAGCATTTCCCGTTGTGGTTGACCATCCTCGACAATAAGGATATGTAATTTATTCATGGTCGAAATATCCTCTCTCGTAATAGTTCACCGCAAAGGCGCAAAGAGCGCAGAGTTTTAAAGACCATTCACAATTCTCTTTATTCCATTTTTCAGAATTGGGACATTAAAATTAATCAATATTCCTAATTTTATATCTGATAACTTTAAATACGTTAGGAGTTGTGCTTCATGAATTGGTTCAATCTTGTTAGCCGCCTTTAATTCCAAGATTACCAGTCCTCCAACAACTATATCCAGTCGATATCCACAATCCAGTTTTACTCCTTTATAAGACACCGGAATAGGTTTTTGCCGTTCAAAAGTAAGACCACGAATAGCCAGTTCTCGACAAAGACACTCTTCGTAGGCTGATTCCAACAATCCTGGTCCCAGATTGCGATGTACCTCAATTGCTGCCCCAATGATTTCCTTTGAGAGCTTATTTTCCTCTTTTATCACTTTAGATCTTTCTTTGCGTCCTTTGCGTCTTTGCGGTAAGGTGAGCTTATCCCGCTTTTTCTGCCGGCAGCAGGATTTCAAAGGTTGTTCCTGAACCCTGCTTGCTCTGCACGTGAATTTCCCCCCTGTGTCCCCGTATGATTTCATGGGCTATGGGAAGGCCCAGACCCAATCCTTTCTCTTTTGTTGTATACTCCGGGTTGAAGATACGATCCACCTCTTCGGGTGTTAATCCGGAACCCGTATCTGAAATTTTAATACTCACCTTATTCTTTCCGTCCGGTTCAACAGAAATCGTTATGGTTCCCCCGTCGGTAATCGATTCCATTCCATTTTTTAAAATATTGTAGATGGCCTGTTCAAATTTGTCCACATCCATGGAAACCATGGCATCGTTACCATTCCAGATAGTTTTTATCGTGATTCCTTTGGATTTGACCTCCTCTTCTATAAGGTCGACAATCTTTTGCAGGACATCTACAACAGAGTGGTTGTGAAATTCCAGCCGGCGACTTCTGAAGAAGGTGGCAAACTCTTCGATGATACCGTTCAAACGTCTGATCTCATCACGAATGATTCTTGTGATATGAGAAAATTCCTTCTTCTTTTCTTCGCCTTCGGGTGAGTATTCCAGTTGGAGTCTCTGGCTGGCCATGCTGATAGCATTCAGAGGGTTGCGGATTTCATGGGCCACGCCGGCGGCAAGTTGGCCGAGGGCGGAAAGCTTTTCAGCTCGCTGGAGCCGTTTTTCCATTTCCTCCATTCTTGTTAGGTGTCTGTTCTGATTCCAGTAAAGCGCCCACATAGACACGATACCGATCAGCACAATGAATATCATGGAAAGGAGCATGCGCTCCCTGTTTTTTTTAAGGATTTCGTCGGCCTTATCCCTTTTAAGACCAATCCGCGCATATCCGGCCACCATCGTATCCAGGTGAAACGGAGTAAGTATCTCGAGAACTTTTCCACCGTCAAACTGGATATCACGACTCGTCATCTTCAATTTTCCTGACATGATGTTTTGAACAAGCGCGTCCGTTTCCGTGAATTTTCGTGGGATTTCACCCGCCTGGCCCAGTATATTCCCATGCTGATCTATAACCATCAGATAGGCCAGACCCTGCCCCCATCCAACTTCCTCGATGACTTTATTGACGGTAATCCTGGTGCTCCAGTATTTTGTTCTTTTATCATCCAGGGCGATAATGATGGTACCGCTCTTATCCTTCCGGGGGAAGGTAATGTAACTGATTTCATCAAGCTTTCCGAATATGTTCAATAGATATGCAATAATTTCCTTGTTTGTGGCTATAATTGTTGGAGCCGTCCATGAACCGACATCATGAAGAAATTTTTTGCTCTGAAAAATGACCTTCCCCCGTTTATTGAGAAAGGTGATGAGCGAGATGTTTTCACGGTCGGCTACTTCTCGTAGCTCTTTTTTACTTAGATGCTCCGTCTTCCATTTTGTATCAATTTCATGTGCCAGATCCACAAGGGCCTTTACAAGGGCTTCCTGGTACGAAAGCACTTTGCCGGTGAGCTTGCCGCCCCCTTCAGGTTCTTTAAGGGCCTGGCGCAGATAATTTATATTTTCCTGTGCGACATTCTCGACGGTCGTAATGATATCGAGCCCCCTGTTTTCCATAAAACCGACCAGTGTCTTATCAAGTCTTCCCAACTCCATGATACCCATAACCACGATGAGGGAGATAAAAACAATTACAACGAGAGATACGGTGAGGGGCATAATATATTTTGATGTTGTTTTCCTGTTTAGATCCACAGTTTTTTAATCCTGTTTCGTAATAATTTACCGCAAAGGCGCAAAGAGCGCGGAATTTAAAAGACATCCACAATTTTCTTTAAACTCCCGTCATATGCCGCATCATATTAAAATTGCCTTAAAAGTCAATGTTTTCCTTCGCACGATAATTTATGTTGCAATCTCTTGCATAAACTGGTATGACCTCATACCAGCAGTGTTAGGAGAAACAAAGAATGGATATACAATTGGAACGGCCGCTTCACCCTTCAAGATATACAGAGTATAAATTGGTGACATCAATATTGGACGGCACGTATCCGCAAGGGTCGGCATTGCCGGGCGAGAGGGCACTGTCCGAGCAGATTGGAGTAACCAGGCCTACGTTGCGGGAAACCCTGCAGCGTCTTGCAAGCGAAGGGTGGATCACGATACAGCACGGAAAACCTACGGTAGTCAACGATTATTGGAAAGAGGGCGGTTTAAGTCTGCTTGGTACCATGGCAAAGTATGGAGATTTTTTGCGTGAAGATATCATCATACATCTCCTCGAATTCAGG
The DNA here is from genome assembly GCA_015222855.1 of Pseudomonadota bacterium. Classification (GTDB taxonomy): domain Bacteria; phylum Desulfobacterota; class Syntrophia; order Syntrophales; family JADFWA01; genus JADFWA01. The sequence goes on from JADFWA010000077.1 coordinate 8,510, forward strand.
ATCATTTTGGTTCCATTTTTTGCCAGGCTTGCGGCGGTGCATGCCCCAAAAATAATATCGGAATATCTTGATCATACCCAGGACATTGAAGATAAAGCAGAGGCTTTCGCGGACTTTGACTGGGAATTGCAGGTTCTCATGGCCAGGTACTCCCGTAACCCGATATATCCATTGCTTCTCAATGATTTTGGTGCGATATTCAAAGCCATGGCTCTTCGTTACTTCAGCGTGCAAAAAGCAAGGGATGTTTCTCGGCTCTATTATCTGGAACTTGCCCGTGCTCTCGATAAGAGTGCGGAAGATGTCGAACAGGTAGTCCGGTCAGTCATGGAAAAAAGCACGGACATCTGGAGGGAACGCAAAACCTTCCAGGGAGGGTAAATAATGGAACGATGGAACGGTTGGGGTGATGATACGGTTTCTATGGATTTACCGCCGCAGGGTAGTGACTTATTACGGGAGCTGATTGGTAAAGGAACAACAAAAATGGATTGTCCGCTTGAGGAAATGTTGTCACGTATTCCTGCCGCACGCCTGCCTCGTCATCGTCTTATTTCTACAGATGCAAAAGAGAGACTCATTCACGCGCACGGTCAGAGCCTGCCTGATTGGATAGCCCTGCGTGGAGGAACGTTGCGGCGTTTCCCCGATGGTGTGGCCTTTCCGGATACACTTGATGATGTTCAGGAACTCCTGAAATTTGCCGAAAAGCATAAGATAATTATCATTCCTTATGGTGGTGGGACGAATGTTTTGGGCCATCTTCAAGTGCCGGAAGATAAGAGGTCTGTGCTTGTCCTGTCTCTTAAGCGTTTAAACCGATTGATAGAACTCGATTCTTATAACTTGCTTGCCACCTTCGAAGCCGGTGTTCGCGGTCCTGATCTTGAAGCCCAGCTCAGGGCGAAGGGTTTTACATTGGGGCATTTTCCCCAGTCATTCGAATATTCTTCGCTTGGCGGCTGGGTTGTCACGCGTTCCAGCGGTCAGCAATCCATGTATTATGGAAGGATAGACCAGGTTTTTGCAGGGGGAGAGGTACTCACTCCGAGAGGCGCCATGCGATTTCCCACATTTCCCGCGTCGGCAGCGGGTCCCGATCTTCGACACCTGTTGCTCGGATCAGAAGGAAGAATGGGTGTACTTACCAGGGCCACGCTGAAGATTTTCCCCTTGCCTGAAATGGATGACATATACGGCGTTTTCTTTCCGAACTGGGATTATGCGGTGGAGGCTGTACGGACACTGGCAGGCATGCATTTGCCACTTTCCATGATACGCTTGAGTAACCCTATGGAAACCATAACAAACCTGGCTCTTACCGGACATGAAAAGCAGGTCGTTCTACTTAAGAGATATCTTCGCCTGCGGAGAATTCCTGAAGATGGGGCGTGCATGTGTTTGATCGGCTTCATCGGTTCGCGCCGACTGGCGACATCAGGAAGGAGTGGATCACTTTCTGTTATTCGCGGGCACAAAGGGGTTGTTATTGGAAAATCGATGGGGGAATCCTGGAAGAAAAACCGTTTCCGTATACCCTATTTACGCAATACCCTCTGGGATATGGGTTATGCAGTGGAAACATTGGAGACCGCCGTGACGTGGGACAAGGTCACCTCAACGGTGCAGGCTATTGAGAAAGCCGTTAAAGACGGTTTGGAACCATGGAATGAAAAAGTACACGTCTTTACGCATCTTTCCCGCCTCTATTCAACCGGTTCAAGCATTTATACATCCTTTATCTTCCGTCTGGCGGATACGCCTGAAGAGACATTGGCCAGGTGGAAGGTTCTCAAAGAGGCGGCAAGTTGCGTGATCATTGAGGCCGGAGGAACCATCAGTCATCAGCACGGTGTAGGAATAGACCATAAGCCTTACCTGGAAGCGGAGAAAGGGTCTGTCGGGATTGGTATATTAAAGCAGCTCTTCGCACATATCGATCCGGATAAACGTATGAATCCCACGAAGTTGATTTGAGACGGGGAGTCAGACAACTGACACCGGTTTATGAGTTTTACCATAAAAGAATAAGACCTTTTCAAAATGTTCAATTTTGTTCAAGATCAAGGAAGACGAAAATTTTAACCGCAGGAATACACGCTCGTATTTTGAGGATTAAAATTTGAGTCTGACGCAGAGATTGGGCAAAAGGGGACGTTTTGTAAAGGTCTTGGGGATGTTGATTATGGACATCAAAGATCTGCCGGAAAACTGGGATATTGTTATAGTCGGCGGGGGAATCACTGGCGCGGGAATCTTCCGGGAGGCCGTCCGAATGGGTTTGAAAGTGCTTCTCGTGGAACGAATGGATTATGCATGGGGCACTTCAAGCCGTTCTTCAAAATTGGTTCATGGTGGGCTGCGCTACCTCGGAGAGGGACAAATACTTATGACCAAGGCCTGTGTCGAAGAACGGGAACGTCTTCTCAATGAAGCCCCCGGACTGGTTGAGCTTCTCGGGTTCCTGATGCCTGTTTACAAGGATCAGAAGCCGGGGAAAAAGATACTCAATGCCGGTCTTGCTTTATATGATCTAATGGCACGTGAGAAACGGCATAAATTTTACGGCGCTCATGAATTCTCCATGATGGCGCCGCATATTAAGCAGGAGGGTCTTATCGGGGGTTTTCGTTTTTTTGATGCCCAGGTTGATGATGCCAGGCTTGTCCTGCGTCTGATCAACGAGGGTGTTGAATCCGGTGGTTGCGCGTTGAATTATACATCTGTAATTGAAATAAGACGTAATGAACGAGGAGAAGTTATCGGTGTAGTGGTGGAAGATACGGAAACACAGTTAAGAAAAACATTATCAGCCGCTGCAGTCATAAATGCCACCGGTCCGCAGGCTGAGGAGCTACACCCTTCTCCTGAGCCCAAACGCCATATACGGCCCTTGCGTGGCAGCCATCTCGTTTTTCCTTCCTGGGTCTTGCCTGTTGCCCAGGCTATGTGTTTTGTGCATCCGAGAGACAACAGGATGGTTTTTGTTATTCCCTGGGAAGGAGCCGTACTCTTCGGTACTACCGATGTTGATCACATGGGAGATATTTCAGAAGAACCCGCCATTACCGAAGAAGAAATTACATATCTGATGGAAGGTCTAAGGACGTTTTTTCCATCCCTTGACATCTCTCTGGATAATTGCATTTCCACTTTCGCGGGAATCAGGCCGGTACTCAGCGAAGGGGAGGCTGCTCCTTCCGAGGAATCTCGTGACCATGTAGTTTGGGAAGACAAAGGTCTTGTGACGATAACAGGGGGGAAACTCACGACATTTCGCAGGCTTGCATGGGATGCGCTCAAGGCAGTCAGGCCGTTTTTGCCGTCAGATCAGGTTCCCGGCAAGAATGATCCTGTCTTCTCAGTGGTACCCGAAAGACCGAAGGAGGATTATGGATTATCCCTGCATATGTGGGAGCGTCTTTACGGTCGATATGGAAAGGCTGCAGAAGAGCTTGTCGCTATGGCTTCTCCCGATGATCTCACGCCTATCCCCGGCACCTGTACTCTCTGGGCGGAGATACCCTTTGCGGCAAAACATGAGCAGGTGAGGCATCTTGCCGATCTTCTCTTGAGGCGGGTGCGGATAGGGTTGTTGACGCCGTGGGGAGGGAAAGAGTATATTGATCGCATTAAAAAGATCTGCCAATCCGTATTGCCGTGGGATGACAGGCGCTGGAATGAAGAAATAGATATGTATATGTCCCTATGGATGCGTTCTTATGCATTGCCTGGCAAGGAAGTTCCAATCATCGCTAAGCGGGAAGGGTTTTTCTCAAGGAGCCTGGATTTCCTGGAAACGCTTTTCCCGCGCTGTTTTCGGGTGGTCCGGACCTTGGCAGGGCGGCTGAAAATCTATCTGCGGATGAGATAAGTGAAATGTAACTACTCAGGTTCAAAGTTCAAGGTTCACGGTTCAAGGTTCACGGTTCAAGGTTCACGGTTCAAGGTTCAAGGTTAGAGAACTGCTAACCGTAAACTTTGAACTTGATAACCTGAATAGAGTACATATTGCCCAACGAATTCAAAGA
>JADFWA010000078.1 GCA_015222855.1 Pseudomonadota bacterium
GGGAGGCTGTAGGATTATGTCAGGATATCCCGTTCTGTGAACGGGGATGAATGACATTCTTATAGTTCCTTCTACACTTGAGGGAGAGGGTCAGGGTGATGGGAAAGGCATGTGGCAGGTCGAAAATTTTTGTTTTTTAGTGGGCCTTTGAATGTTTCTCCTTTAGGAAAACCAATTATTATTATATTTTTTTCAAAGGCTCTGTTTTCATTCAAAGACCCGCTTGCATAATGTACAATAATAGTGCCAATTTGCCACTTTACTTTCTTTTTAACTTTGTTTGTGGCCTTTCCGTAAAAATATCCAAATAGATCAATATGTTACAAAACGGATTTCCGGTGATATATAATCGCCGTTAATGAAAGTAAGATAAACCCGGCAGGATTGGGCGTGATATCGTGCGGCAATCGCACTGAATAATCTGGTAATTTGGGAGAAGCTTGTAAGGCGCTATCTTGCAATGCCGTGCGCAAACAGAACGCATAGTGCGAATCGGGCACAGTGTTTTTTGCCTAAGGGATTTTCATTATAGTTTCAATGTGATAGGAATTCCTTCATTTCCTCAAGGTTCAGGCAGTTGATGCAATCGGAGGGTTCAAGCCATCCCTTTCTGGCGATGTTGATTCCGAAGTCAATATGGTAAAGACTGGAGATGTTATGTGCATCGGGGTTTATGGCTATCTTTACCCCCCGACTTTTGGCGTACTTGCAATACCTCCAGTCCAGGTCAAGCCGGTGGGGATTTGCATTCAGCTCTATAACTTTTCCCTTTTTGGCGGCAAAATCGATAATCTTTTTCAGGTCGAGAGAATAGGGGTCCCTGGCCAGAAGGAGTCTTCCGGTGGGATGCGCGAGGATGGTTGTGAATTTATTGTCCAGTGACTTTATGAGGCGTGAATTCATCTCCTCTTCGGGCATCCTGAAGTGTGAATGGACGGCCGCGATGACAAAATCGAATGAACGGAGTATTTCATCGTCATAATCAAGGCTCCCGTCCGGCAGGATGTCCGCCTCAATTCCTTTAAGTATGTGGAATTTATCTTCTCTCCTGTTGATTTCATCTATCGTGGCATGCTGCCTTTTGATCTCATCTATCGAGAGTCCGCCGGCATAGTAGGCAGACCGGCTGTGATCTGTGATTCCTATATATTCCATGCCCATCTTTTTTGCGGCTTTGACTATCGCCTCCAGCGAATCCGAACCGTCGCTTGCATTGGTGTGGATATGCAGCAATCCACGTATATCCTTTCTTTCGACCAGCTCTGGGATTTCCCCCCTTTCCGCGGCCTCTATTTCTCCCATATTTTCTCTCAGCTCAGGCGGGATAAAGGAGAGTCCGAGGGCCGAAAAAATCTCATTTTCACTTTCACAGGGTATAATATCATCTCCCCTGAAGAGGCCGTATTCATTCATCTTGATTCCCATTCCTTTTGCCCTTTCCCTCATCGCTATATTGTGTTCCTTGCTCCCGGTAAAGTGGTGAAGGGCATACGGGAATTCTTTTTCGGTAACTATCCGCAAGTCTGCATTTATCCCCGATTTCAGGACGATGCTTACCTTTGTCTTTCCTTTGGCCGTTATGTTTCGGACCTTGGGCAAAGAGACAAAAAAATCGGCTAATTTTAAGGGGTTTTCTGTGGAGGCCAGGATGTCGATATCTTTTATGACCTCGTTGCGTCTCCTGATAGAACCGGCCAGGACCATCGAGATGACATCTTTCTGTTCACGGACGAAGTCAAACAGGCTCTCCGCTTCCATGACAATATCGGCGTACAGGTGCCTTTTTTTGTATCTTTTCAGCCGCTCGATTCCTGTCAGTATCCTGTCCTGCGTTTTCTTTCCGAATCCCGCGAGTTCCACCAGCCTGTTTTCAATGCACGCATATTCGAGTTCCCCGATGGTTTTAATCTTCAGTTTCTTATAAAGCGTCCTTATCTTTTTGGGGCCAAGACCCTCTATCTTCATCATTTCTATATGACCCGCGGGGATGGAATCCTTTAACTTTTCGTAATATTCCAGTTTGCCGGTGGTCACAAGCTCTGTGATCTTTCGGTTGAGTGCATCTCCGATACCCTTTATCGAGGATAATTTTCCTTCACTGACAAGGGTATGGATATCCTCTTCCGTCGCTGCAATGTTTCTCGCCGCATGGTAATACGCCCTGGATTTGAATGGTGTTTCATCCGTCAGTTCCAGGAGTTTACCGATATCTTCCAGTATATGAATAACATCTTTTTTCGTTATCGTTTCGCTCATATTTGCCGGTTAAATTGATATAGCTGGATTTTTTTGTTTATTGTTACCAAAATTTGTTATAAATACAACATTGTTTTGTAAAAAACTCATGACTGAAAATTTATTTACGATGAAAGACAAAGAAAAGACAGAAGAACATCTCATCGACGAACTGGAAACCATATATAAACAGGTTGCCGAAGAAAAACTGGATGAGATTGGCCCCGCCTTCGATGAAAAGCTCTCTTTCCATGAAAGCGAATCAAAGCAGCGGCCTCAGGGCAAACGTACCTTCCGTGGCGTAACAATTCTTGTGTTGAGTGCGTTGTCAGTTGTTTTGTCAATTGTTCTGTTTGCGGTTTTCATCTGGCCGACAAGCTATTACTATTATTCGATAAAGTTCGGGGACAAGATATGCCCGGTGAAGATAAACAGGTTTACAGGTAGCGTAAAATACTTCGATGGGGGGCGATGGTATGATAATCCAATGCATGAAAGTATATCCTACAGGGTCCCTCTTGCGATTCCTTCCCCTCCTGCCGCGCCTTCTTCTTCCGATCAAAAGATACAGGAGACTGTCCGGCCGGCACAGGAGGCGCCTGATGAATCAGGATTGACTTCTCCGGATAAAAGGGAGCCGGCAAGCAGTACAACTGTTGCCCGACCCGTGGAAGAGAAGCCATATGCAATACAGATTGGCGCTCTCCGCCGTTTGGAAGGAGCGAAGAAGTTTGGGGAAACGCTTAAAAAAAAGGGACTGGACGTTCATTGGGCCAGGGTTGATATTGGAGATGAGGGGGTGTGGTATAGAATCTTCATCGGGCATTTTATCGACAGAAAAGAAGCCATCGGGTATATGAAAGAAAATAAAATACAAGATTCTTATCCCGGCAGCTTCATCCGGAGGATGTTTCTTCCCGCACCCGATAATAAAGGGAAACGTAACTACTCAGGTTCAAAGTTCCAAGGTTCACGGTTCACGGTTCAAGGTTAGAGAACTGCTAACCGTAAACTTTGAACTTGATAACCTGAATAGAGTACATATTGCCCAACGAATTCAAAGA
>JADFWA010000079.1 GCA_015222855.1 Pseudomonadota bacterium
GTCGGGACTCGGCTGTTCGGCGTACTCAAGTGATAAACCCCATTGCGAGCCGTCGCCCAGAAGTTCCCTGAATTGCGGCAGATCCACGGGTGTAGAAATGATAAGGATCTCTCTGATTCCCGCCAGCATGAGCACTGATAGGGGATAGTAAATCATCGGCTTGTCGTATACCGGCAATAGCTGTTTACTTACAACGCGTGTAATTGGATAGAGGCGCGTTCCTGAACCGCCAGCAAGAATGATGCCTTTCATAAAGTTATGCTCCTGTGTAAATATGACATTTTATTTAACGGTGTTGATAGTTCTGTTCAATCCATTTACGATAGTTGCCACTTCGCACGGAATCAATCCATTTCATGTTGTTCAGGAACCAGTCTACAGTGGATTCCAATGCTTCTTCAAAAGAGTATCCGGGAATCCAATTCAGTTCCGTCTGTATTTTCGTCGCGTCAATGGCATAGCGTCTGTCGTGGCCGGGTCTGTCGGTGACAAATTTGATAAGTCGTCTACTTGACTCTCTGTCGGAATGTCCCAGACGATCATCCACAAGGTCGCAAAGCAAATGTACTATCTCGATATTTTCTCGTTCAGCGCCGCCTCCGATGTTGTATGTTTCGCCGGGAACACCTTTTTCCAATATTGTAATAAGGGCATCGCAATGATCGATAACATAAAGCCAGTCACGAATATTTTTCCCATCGCCATAAATTGGCAGCGGTTTTTCTTCAACTATGTTCAAAATTATAAGGGGTATCAACTTTTCAGGGAACTGGTATGGACCGTAATTGTTAGAGCAATTGGTAACGAGCGTGGGAAGACCGTATGTACGGAAATATGCCTTGACAAAGTGGTCTGCGGAAGACTTTGAGGCCGAATATGGGCTCGATGGGTCATAAGGGGTTTGTTCTGTAAAGTATCCTTCAGGTCCAAGACTTCCATAAACCTCGTCGGTTGATATATGGAGAAACCTGAATCCATCCGGCATTTTCTTGTCCTGCTGGAGTTTGCGGCATGCTTCAAGAAGTCTGAACGTACCTATGACATTTGTCTCTACAAAATCTTCAGGCCCATGTATGGATCGATCCACATGAGACTCCGCGGCAAAGTGGATAACGCCATCGAAATTATATTCCAAAAAGAGACTGTCAAGCAGGGAAGCATCCCGTATGTCTCCCCGGATAAATCGATACCTTTCAGCAATACCAGACTCAAGATTTTCGAGGTTTGCAGGATTCCCCGCGTAAGTAAGGGCATCAAGATTAACAATATACCAATCCGACCTTATGGCAAGGGCATGCCGTATAAAGTTTGTACCGATAAAGCCGGCTCCGCCGGTAACAAGATAGTTTTTCATGTTGGCTCCTGAGGGGTCAAGGGATCAGGTCTTCATTCTTGACAGATTTAACTTATTTTCTATCTTTCTGATCTTTTCCCTTAGTTTATTGTCTTGACTGATCTTCATGGCAATACGACAACTTATTTACGATACCCCGTATAGAAATATGGGACATTGCCACCCCAGTTAAATGAGCTTCGCTCTTCATTCGAATGAATTTAACAGGGTAAACTATTCCACTATAAGTAAAAAACTCGTTAGCTTAGATAGGAAAGGCTGCTACTATACCGCTATTTATTGTTGTCACATTCCTTGATGGGAAAAGAATAGGGGACGTTTCTATTTTTCCTTGATTGGGCGCCCTCTTTTCAGAGCCGTTCGTGGCATTCCAACCGCCCCATTAAATAAATATGAAGAAATCCTGCAACCTTAAAAAAATTAGCATGAAAAATCAGGATAAACAAAAGAAATAGAAACGTCCCCCCTTTCTTAGCTTGAGCAAAGACGCAACAGTGCAAGAGGCAAAGGCATGGTTGGAATATTTCTAATTTCCCCAAATAGTTTTGACCTGGTTAATATAAGACTGTTCGTATATTTTGAAATCTGTTTAAGTTCCTTGGGGCGTAATTGTTTTGTCCACTTTATTTCAAC
>JADFWA010000080.1 GCA_015222855.1 Pseudomonadota bacterium
ACTTTGAATGTGGCTGTTGGGAATAAGGTAAAGGCCGGAACATCTGTTTTAGGAGATTTGATATGAAAAAAACAAAAAGAATTAAAAAAGAAAGATCGCGTCGCGGAATTTATATTCTACCAAACATAATTACATCGTTAAATCTTTTTTGTGGTTTCTATGCTGTTATCGCTTCCATAGACGGCAAATTTATTGCCGCTTCCATAGCCATTATTATTGGCGTTTTGTTTGATATTATGGATGGTAAAATTGCAAGAGCTACGAATACCACCAGCAAATTCGGCATCGAATACGATTCTCTGGCAGATCTTATATCTTTTGGTCTTGCACCAGGTATAATGATATATTTATGGGCGCTTAGACCACTTGGAAGAATTGGCTGGCTGGCTGCATTCCTTTTTCTGGCCTGTGGCGCTCTACGACTGGCCCGGTTTAACTCGCAGGTGGGTACTGTTAGCAGCGATCACTTTGTAGGCCTTCCGATTCCGGCCGGAGCAGGTATGTCGGCAACAACTGTTTTGTTTTGTCATAAATTTGGCCCGGCGGTAAAAATGAATCCTATATTCATTCTGATTTTGCTTTATATTCTTTCCTTTTTAATGGTAAGTACTATAAGATACAACAGTTTTAAAAAACCGGAACTGTTTAAAAAGATGAATTTCAATGTTCTGGTTGCAATTATACTAATTTTGATTTTTATTGCCGCCCAGCCAGCCATTGCCCTGTTTATTTTAGGGCTTGCTTATGTTATCTCAGGTCCTTTTAATACACTTAGAAAGCAGAAAATAATAAAACGGAAAACGTCCGGGACAGGTGAATTAGACGAACACAGTTCGAGTTCCATTTAACTAATATCAGCGAATTGGATATATTACTATGTCAAAAGAATATAATATCTCGGTAATCCCCGGTGACGGTACAGGACCGGAAGTTGTTGCGGAGGGAATCAAAGTCCTTGAAACCTTGGCAGGTAAATTCGATTTCAGCCTGAATTTTAACCAGTACAATTTAGGCGGCGAACATTTTAAAGCAACGGGAGAGATATTGCCGGATAACATACTTGAAACACTGGCAAAGTCAGATGCAATATATCTCGGTGCGATCGGCCACCCTGATGTGAAACCCGGCATTCTCGAAAAAGGCATTCTGTTGAAGCTAAGGTTTTATTTTGACCAGTATGTCAATTTGAGACCTGTTAAACTGTATGAAGGCGTGGATACGCCTTTGAAGGAAAAGGGGCCTGACGATATAGACTTCGTCGTTGTACGAGAGAATACCGAAGGCCTTTATGCCGGAGCAGGAGGCTGTTTAAAACGGGGCACTTTGGATGAAGTTGCAATACAAGAATCGATTAATACCCGAAAAGGTGTGGAACGGTGTATCAGATATGCTTTTGAATATTGCAGAAAAAGAAACAAGAGAAAAAAGCTGACCCTTTGTGGCAAGACCAATGTGCTGACATTTGCATTTGATTTATGGGAGCGAGCTTTCAATGAGGTTGCTAAAGAGTATCCTGATATTGAAACAGATTATGCTCATGTTGATGCCATATGTATGTGGATGGTGAAAAACCCGGAGTGGTTCGATGTTATTGTCACAGATAACATGTTTGGAGATATTATAACCGATCTGGCTGCAATGATCCAGGGGGGAATGGGAATCGCTGCAGGGGCAAACATCAATCCTCAAGGAATTTCTATGTTTGAGCCTATCGGTGGATCAGCACCCAAATATACCGGCAAGAATATCATTAACCCCATCGCTGCCATTTCAGCGGCCCAGATTATGCTTGAGATCATAGGGGAACCAAAGGCCGCCTCCTGGATAGAGGAGGGGGTTATTAAGGTACTGCGTGATGATCTCAAAAATGTTGGTGCTGGAAAAATGGGATACAGCACGCAAGAAGTCGGAGATCTTGTTGCAGAATATATTAAAGGAAAGGAAAAAAGTTAGCGCGTTGAAAATTTGGTTATCAGAGAACCTAACCCGGATAAACCGG
>JADFWA010000081.1 GCA_015222855.1 Pseudomonadota bacterium
ATTTATATGTTCTGTATGTCCTTAAAACAATTGATGGCTCATCTTTCGCAACTGATATTGCTAAAGAACTCATAAGAGAGAGTAGTCAAAAAGCGCGTTCGTTACGAAATCGCAATTATTGTTTTGAATGGTATGGGAACGGTGTCGGAATGAATAAATTGATTCATCATAGCAGACTGGGAGAAAGAGATGATGAGAAGAATTTTTTCAGGAACGCTTCGCTCTTAAAAATGGCAAGGGGTCGCATTAGCAAGCTTTCAGGACCAGAAGCAGGACAAATTGAATTTTCCTCTGGACTTGAAGCTTTTTTTATTCGTGCTCGCGGAGATAAGATAGGGGGTTATCAGAGAGGTCGTGATGAAAACTGTGCTGTCCAGTTCTATGTAGGATTTAGCTACGATGGATTGCGGGCATGGGAAGTGAGAGATGTTTAGTGTTTAGATAGCCGCCACATACCTTGATTATTGTTGCAAAATCCAAAAGTTCATACAGCTTTATTCTGTCCAAACTTCGCTGTCGATTTTCTGAGTTTATGTATCTGCTATTATGTTGCGAGTGGCCTTAACTCCCTGAGAACATGGAGCTAATCGCTATGGCCTGCGGAAACGTGATATCGTTTGTAAAAACAACAGGATATCATTGCTTGTCATCATAGGTTCAAAGAAACTGTCAACATAATAAATAGTCCTGTAGCATACCTCTTCCTGTCCGGCTTTGGACCGCGCCGCAGTTTTAGAGGCTGTCCAGCCAAGCTAAAATATCTTCTCTGTTTTCCCAATCAATCAGCTCATCTATTTTAGGATCCTGAGCGAGAACGGATTGTGCATATTCGATGAACTGTTTCTGTATTTCTTTTCTTCGTGACAGATCCAGATGAAGATAAACCGTTGTGGATTGCATATCTTCATGACCTAAACGATTTTTGATATCAGAGATTGGATCTCCGAAAGAGAGCATCCTTACCGCACAGGAATGGCGGAAGCTGTGGGCGGGATTGATATCCTTGAGGCGTTTGGAACCCAAAGCCTTGGAGAGATATTTCTTGCAGATTCGATAAATGCCATGCCGTGTAAATTCTTCCCCCCGTTGATTGATAAACAAACGGTGCTGATATAGCGGCTTAGGAGTTGTGCGGTACTTGGCAATATACAATTCGATGAGACTGACGGTTTTAGGATCAATGTTTATTAATCGGTATCGGTTTCCTTTTCCCAGGATGGCAAGTGTTTTATTCTGGGTATCGAGGCAGTCTACATTAAGCGTTGCTACTTCACTGGCCCTGGCGCCTGAGTCGTATAGGAGGTGCAATAGTGTGTAGTCACGCAAGCCTTCGCTTTTTTTAAGGTCAACGGATTCATAGACTTTGAGGATTTCATCGGGATACAGAAAGCCGATGAGTTGTTTCTGTGAGCGTTTTTGAGGGATATCAAGTATCCTTTCTGCAAGTTTCCTTTTTTCCGGATACATAAATCGAATCATCCTGGCTAAGGATTTGATTGATGCCAGGCGCTGGTTTCTTGTTTTTGCAGAGTTTTTACGTTCCGATTCAAGGTAATCCAGAAAGTCCAGGATTAACTCAGATGTCAGGTGGTCAACCGCAAGAGACGCGATTTTTATGGAACGATAGTTTGCCGCAAAGGGGAGAAAAAGCGTAAACGTATCCCGGTATGCCTTGATGGTATTTTGACTTACCCCTTTTATATGGGGAAGGTATTTCTCAAAGAACTGATGAATACAGGTTGATAGCTTCATGTAATCGCCTGGGATTTGGCAAATTCGATCAATCCGGCAAGGTGTTTGGCATCCGATACCTTGAGATATGCCCCGGTATGTTGATATTTCAGATGTCCCATGTAAGCGGCAAGGACCGGCAAGGCATGTTGGAGAGAGCCTCCCCGCTCCCTTATCCGTTTTAAGGTGTTTATGGCAAAGGAGTGACGAAGGCTGTGAGGCGTGGGTGATCCGAAGGTAATATCACCTATAAACTGTTTTGGTCTGTTAAGACCCATGTCCCTCACTGCCTGATGAAAGACCGAGCGTATTTTATTGTCTGTCAATGCCCTTTGCTTTCGTCCGGCCAGGAGGCAAGGGTTTTGATCATCGGGACATAAGGATTTTCGCACCGCCAAGTAATTTTCGATCTCTGGCAGTACATCTTTGGGAACGGGGACCAATCGGTCCTTTCTGAACTTGGTCTTTTCAATATAGATGGTGCCGTCATCGGAGCGGTAGTGATGCCGCAACAGCCGGATAGGTTCTGAGATTCTCATCCCGCATCGTGCCAGAAGGACAATGGCCAGGTAGAGTGCCATATCCATCAAAAAGTAAATCTGACTTTTTCTTATCCTTTTGCAGACAGACACCAGCAGTTGATCGGTTTCTTCCGGCGAGAAAACAAAGGGGATAAAAGATCTGCTTTGCAGTGGCGGAACGTCCCGCAGGGGATTTTCTGTATAGTATCCCTTACGAATCAGATATTGGAAAAATATGCGGGTTGCAGAAAGGACTATGTTGACGGTTTGCTGTTCAACTTTGAGATTTGCCCTGAGTTCAAGAAAGAATGATGGTTGCAATAATATCTGTTGGTCAACTTTCCGCGATTTCAAGTACCGGTCAAAGATTTTAAGCCATGATATTGAAGGGTTCTTTGAATACCCGAGACTTTGACGGTAAGCCATGTATTCTTCCAACTGCGGGGCCAGAAAGCTCTCAAAGGGTTTCATCGAAAAGAACCTCCCGCATCATTTTGGTGTGGACATGAAGATAGTTCTTGGTGGACTCGATTTTGTCGTGCCCCAGCATCTCTTTGATTTCATATATTGTTACGCCTGTCTCCAGAAGGTTCTGTGCATAGGTATGCCTAAGCCAGTAGGCCGATCCGGGAATCCCCGCCTTTTTCATGCATCTTCTGATGTGACCAACAACGGTCCCCGGACATGTTGCCACGTACGGTTTGTGAAATCTCAATAAAAGTGTGCGGCATTTGCTCGCGGGACGGGCGTCAACTACATATGCAGCGATGGCCTTGATCGTATTTTCGGGAACAGGAAGTGTCATCGAATGATTGTTTTTTCTGTTCCTGACAGTCAATTCACCCTTGCTGAAGGAGATATCATCCAGGGTGATCCTGCTTATTTCCACGGGCCTGAGCCCCATAGTATACGCCAGGTGAACCATGGCATAGGTTCTAATATCCCTGGGAGAAGAGAGATTTAAACTGGCGAAGAGTTTTTGCACTTCCTGGGGTCTCAAAAACCTGGGTGGCTTTTCCCTGGCATATATACGTCTTCCCACCACCATGGGGGCAAGATCTCTGCGTATAATTCCGCGCTCATGATACAGATATCTCAAAAACCCTCGGATCATGGAACGGTAAGATCTCTTAGTCGCTGGCGCAAAGTTTTCAAAAAACTCTGCCAGAAAGGCATCGACCTGTTCAATTTTAAGAGAGGAAAAATCGATTTTATGTTTTCCCAGATAATCATGAAAAGAAACAAGTACCCCCCTGGTAGCCTTGATAAGCCGGTACGGTACCTGTCTGCTCTTTTCATAATAGTCCAGATATTCATCATAGATCTCCGGCAGATCGCTCTGGTATTTTGGCTTTCGCAAGGTTTTCCGAATGACCTCATCCATCATGTTCGATCCCCCGAAGTGACTGTCTGATAATCTGTGCAATGACCGCAGGATCTTCCTGATCGGAATCATTGTCAGGTTTTGACGTCGAAACCTTTGCTGAACCCATCTTCGGTTTTGCCGGCAGGTCAAGTACCTGAAAGATTGTTCCGTCAAAGGCGATGAGATCCTTGTCCATAAGGCCGTTTCTGGCTTCGATGTACTGATCAAGGGTAAGCTGGAGTAGCGAACAGATGGAATCGTAGGCATAGTATGAAAGGCCGTAACGATCAGAGACCAGGATGAGAAACAGATACAAAAGGAGTTCTTTCTGACTGAGAGAAGCCAGAAAGCCATCGGTGAAAAAACGATGGGGAATAAAACTGAAACCTCCGTTAATACGCCTTACCCGGTGAGGATTGAGTATCCTTTTTCGTATCATGGCCGACTCCTTCCCTTTATGATGTACGGGTATACACAAAAGCCC
>JADFWA010000082.1 GCA_015222855.1 Pseudomonadota bacterium
AAAGTCACCAAGACACAAAGTGTAGAAATTAATTATATTTTCCAATAATCTCCGGGAATTTTTGTTAACCAAATACCTCTTGGTATCGTAAATTATCATATAATTTTAGTGACTTCGTGTCTTAGTGGCTGAGTAGTTACCTTCAGCAGCATGTTGACAAATCGCAGATATGGCCGCAGGGCAGGGGTTCCTCCCCCCTCCGAAACAATCCGCATAATCTTCCCCGCATCCAGAAGCGCCGAGCCTCCTAAATGGTTTACTGGTGTTCCCTTAAATGCTTCGCCGCACATCGGGGTGGAGGGGCCAAGCAGCACCACATGCCGGGGATTTTCCAGACCGTTTAGCACATCTTCAATTGTATTGTTCAATATCGAGGTGGCGGTAATGATGGCAACGGTACACTCCTTGAGCGCCTTCTCCCTGGCCTTTTGATCCGGAAGTTCCATCAGTGCGGCATTCCTCTCAATGATGGAAAGAAATGCCCCCGTTTTCTCTATCCGAGGCACCAGGGGACGGAAAAGACCTATCATGACGACCCTGTCCATAGATGTCAGATTGATCAGTTCGATGGTATCCTTCTCTCCCTCGGTGGCCTCCGGGTGAATTATGGCATTCGCCGTGGCAAGTCCCAGGGCCTTTTCCAAAGGGTTCTTCCCATCGACGAGACGTCCTAAAAGGACAGATGCCTTTGAACCGGAAAGGCTGCCCGCTTCACCGAAAATCGAACAACCCGGCGCCAATTCGTGCCTTAACACCGCGGCCAGTCCCATCCTGTTTCCTTCCAGCCTCACACCTAAATAGTTGAGACCTACCCTGACCTCTTCTACCGGAAAATCCCCTCCCTTATTTAGCAGATGTTCATAAAGACGGTCTGATATTTCACCGGTTGTTATCATCTTGTTTGACTCCTCTGCCTTTCTTCTACATAACTTCCCTGAACGGGTCAAGAAAACATATTACTTAAGTTTCCCATCTCCTCGTGGGAGGGAGACAAAGGGAGCGGGGTGGATCATCCGGTCGGGTATAAAACCCGACCCTACGATTTCGTAGGGTGGCATTTTATATGCCACCAATAGCAATTAACTCACTTTTCCTGTTGCCAGATCAAATTGAAGTGGTATAGAGAGATTCGCAGCCGTCAATAAATCGGAGGAAGAGAACATGACCTTACCCCTTGAGGGAATCAAGGCGCTGGATCTGTCGAGCCTGCTGCCGGGTTCCTTGTGTACACAGATACTGGCCGACCTTGGAGCGGAAGTCTTGAAGATAGAGAATCCGGAGGGCGGAGACAATTTCAGATGGACACCGCCCATCGTGAAGACCCTGGGCAGCTTTTTCCACGTGACGAACAGAAACAAAAGGGGGATGAAGCTGAACCTGAGGGATCAGGAGGGTCGGGGAATATTCCTCAAAATGGTCCCTGAAGCCGATGTCTTGATTGAGTCTTTCAGTCCCGGAACGATGAAGGGATGGGGATTGGGCTATGAAGATCTGAAGGGGATCAACCCCCGGCTTATATACTGTTCGCTGACGGGTTTCGGTCAGGACGGACCCTACAGTGGAAGACCCGCGCATGATATCAATCTGCTTAGCATTTCGGGCATTCTGGATCTGCTTGGTGAGAAAGATGGGCGGCCGATCGTGCCCGCGATTCAGATTGCCGGGGCCGGAGGCGGGAGCCTGAATGCTGCCCTGGGGATTATGGCTTCCCTGCTGAGACGCGAAAGAACCGGCAAGGGACAATATCTCGATGTATCCATTCTCGATGGTCTTACACCCTTTCTGGGGCTAACAATGTCTCAGTACATGACCGACGGCCAGGTTCCCAGACGGGGTGAGACCCTTGTGGGAGGCGGATATGCTTTCTATAATGTATACGAGACGGCTGACGGGAAATTCCTGTCTCTCGGCTGCCTTGAAGAAAAATTCTGGAAAGAGTTTTGCAAAGCCGTTGAAAGAGAAGATATGATAAAGGATCAGTTCGCCCCCAGTCCCCGCCGGGAAGAGCTTATCGAAGAAGTTCGGAATATCATTTCACAAAGGAACCGGCAGGAATGGATAGACATATTTACCCATTACGATATATGTTTTTCGCCGGTAAACTCTCTTGAGGAAGTACTGGAAGATCCCCATATTCAACACAGGGGTCTATGGTTCAAATGCACCCATCCCGTTGACGGCAAGGTCCCGCAGCAGGCCTTTCCTATTAAGTTTTCCGAGGATCAGCCGGATTTCCGGATGCATCCCCCAGGGTTTGGGGAACATACCGGGGAGATTCTTCGAGAGTTGGGATACACCGATCTCGAAATAGAAGAGCTGTCGAAACATGGAATAATATAATATTTATTGCGAACCTTCTGTCAGAAATGTTTCCACTTTTGCCTTTTCTTTCAGCTTATCAATGTATAAAATTATCTCTTTCTGAATTTTATCCTGTTTCAGATATTGCCCAAGGGTGTCCTTGACACTCTCGTAAGCGGTCGTAGTCTCAGGTTTCTTGTCGATAACTTTTATCAGGTGGTATCCAAATTCGGTTTCGACGATGCTGCTCACTTCACCAGGCTTCAAAGCAAATGCCGCCTCTTCAAAAGGTTTCGCCATTTGTCCCCGTGTAAAGTAACCCAGGTCTCCACCCTTGGCACTACTGGGACACTGGGAAAACTCTTTTGCAAGAGCCGCGAAATCTTCACCTTTTTGCACCTTCTGCCGAACATTTTCAATCTTTTTACGTGCGGCGGCCTTTTGCGATTCATCCGCCTTGGGATCAACCTTGATTAGAATATGGCTGGCCTGCACTTTCTCGGGCTGTTTGAAATATTCAGGGTGGCTGTCATAGAAGGCTTTGATTTCCTCATCGGAAACAGTAACTTTCTGAACAAATTGTTCATCGACGAATTTTTGAACGGTCATCCTTCGTATAATCCGTTCGTCAACCTTGATTCCCTTCTTCCGGCTTTCCTGATAGAGCAACTCCATGCCAATAAGGTTGTCAAGGGCTTCTTTTTTGATTTGGGAATCACTGAGCTGCTCTCCCCTGCGGAGATGCTGTTGTTGAACATTGGCCTTTTCACTGTCAAGATCCTGCTGGGTAATCACTGATCCATTGACCACCGCGACCTTATCATCTGAAGGCTGCTTTTCTCCCGCTGCTGCCGGCGAAACAATCAATATTAGAGCCAGAACCGCTACTATCGCCCCAAACCATCTTCCACGTTTTGCCTCCATTCAAATTTCTCCTTTTCGATTCTAAAATTGAACAAAGTAAAAAAGGTGGCCCCAAAAGCAGCGGAGACACCTCTTTTGACTCACTATTATAAAACATCCTATCAGGCTTCACTGCCTGTCTTGGAAGTGGACTCATCCTTGGCAGGTTTGTCGGTTTCGCTTGATGCGGAAGAAGTCTCTGTTTCATTTTTGCTTCTTTCACCGACAGGTGCTTTCTTTCCACCGTAATCGGTTACATACCAGCCGGAACCTTTCAGGTGAAAGGTGGAAAGGGAAACCAGTTTTTTGGCAGGACCGTTACAGAATTTGCATGTCTTGATCTCCGGCTCTGTTATTTTCTGAAACACATCAAATTCACTGTTACATTTCTTGCACTTATATTCATAAATCGGCATCTTTAACAAACTCCTTACAAATTTTCAGCAGGACAACCGGTTTGTCCCTTATCACAAAAATGCCCGCACAGGCAAGCAAAATTAATTGAAAATATCACCTATGTCGTACTGATTACGAAAACAATCTATGACCAATTTCAGGTCAGGATCAGCAACCGGCTTGAGTATATTACGGGTAATATAATGGACTCTTTCCTCCTCTTTCATTTTCTCTTCCAGTGGTGCATCAAAATCACCCTCGCCCCTGCTGAACCGGACGACATGTACAAGCTCGTGGGTGGCGATGTATAGCATGAGAGGAATCAGCTTGATAAAAGAATTTGCCCGCTCAACGGCATCGAGAATCCTGCTATCCTGCAGACAGATTCTAAAAAATTGAAGTTTGTCCTTACCCTTCTGACAGTCATACTTACAGAGATGCGCGAATGCCCTGTCAACAATCTCGTGATCCTCAAGGTGTTCCAGGGTCTTGACCTCATACCTGTGGGCCTTCATTTCTTCGTGACTTAGACAGAAATACGTCACGGCCAGTTTTTCGGCTTGATCAAAGGTGCCGTTTACCAAGGATATCTGTGATGGGTTAAAATACATGGTCATTCTGCGATTAATATATGAACTTTTTTGTCTGTGTCAACCGGGTATGGACCCAGGGCGGCAAAGCCGGAAATTGGAAATATCAAAATAGAAAATTTAAAAGTAAAATCAAGAAGATTGTGCAATGCGATGATATCTCAGAAAAACTGGTTGGCTTCCCATTTTACTTTTTCATTTTTCATTTTGATATTTGATAT
>JADFWA010000083.1 GCA_015222855.1 Pseudomonadota bacterium
CTCAGGGGGAAGGTGTTGAATGTTGAGAAGGCCAGATTTGACAAGATGTTGCAGAATGAAGAGATAAAGGTGATTGTCACCGCTCTTGGGGCGGGAATAGGCATGGAAGATTACGACGTAAGTAAGCTGAGATATCATAAGGTAATAATAATGACGGACGCGGACGTCGATGGTTCGCACATAAGGACCCTTCTTCTTACCTTCTTTTACCGTCAGATGAAAGAGATGGTGGAAAGGGGGTATCTGTATATAGCGCAGCCCCCCCTCTTCAAGGTGACCCAAAAAAAACGGGAGAGGTATATTGGCAGTGAAGAGGAAATGAATGACTATATTCTGGAAAGTGGAGTAAATAATATCCGCCTGGTCACATGGGATGGAAACTATATTACCGGCAGCAGGTTGCTTGGCCTGATAAAGAAGGTCGTCAGGCTGGAAACGGTACTGGATAAGTATGAAAAAGAGGGTCTTGATAGAGACGTTATGAGGGTCCTGGCGGGGGATCCGGCCTTTTCAAGAGATGACTTCAGGACGGAACAGGATCTTTCCAGGGTCGCAAAGAGGACAGGTATGGCCGTTGGGGAGAGGGTGGTTCGGTGTTCAACCGAAGCTGACGATGAACGCGGGCTTAAGTTGATTTTTGAGTTTGATCTGAATGGATATAGACATACGACCCGGATAGATAAGGATATTTTCAGGGCGCCGAAATTTTCCGAAGTAAAAAAACTGTTAGGCCAGGTAAGCGTACTCGGCGAAAGCCCGTACACAGTTGAGAATGGTGATGAAAAAAAGGCGCTGAACAGTATGGCGGAACTCGTGGAGTATGTGGTCGATACGGGGAAAAAGGGGATGGCGGTACAGCGGTACAAGGGGCTGGGTGAGATGAATCCGGAACAGTTGTGGGAGACAACCATGAATCCGGAAAAGAGGACACTTCTCAAGGTGACGGTGGAAGATGCCGTCATCGCGGACGAGATTTTTACCACGCTTATGGGAGACCAGGTGGAACCGAGAAGGGAGTTTATATATAACAACGCACTCTATGCATCAAATCTTGATGTGTAGGAAAAGGGATAAAGGCGAAGGGCAAAAGGCAAAAGGAAAGACTTTCGGCCTTTTGCCCTTTTATTTTCAATTATGAGGATTTTAAAAGATGGAGCTTTTTAAAAGGGAAGTACCGGTAAATATCGAAGATGAAATGAAGAAATCCTATATGGATTACGCGATGAGCGTGATAATCGGCCGGGCGATTCCCGATGTCAGAGATGGTCTCAAGCCGGTTCACAGAAGAGCGCTGTACGCGATGTATGAAATGGGAAACCGGTGGAACAGGCCCTATAAAAAGTCGGCAAGAATCGTCGGTGATATTATCGGTAAGTATCATCCTCATGGCGATACGGCGGCCTATGACACCATAGTAAGAATGGCCCAGGATTTTTCCATGAGGTACGTTCTTGTAGACGGTCAGGGAAACTTTGGGTCCGTAGATGGCGATCCCCCGGCGGCCATGAGGTATACGGAGATCAGGATGGCAAGGATTGCCGAGGAGATGATTGCCGATCTGGAAAAGGATACGGTCGATTTTGTCCCCAATTATGATGAATCCCTGACAGAACCGGTTCTGCTTCCCGCAAAGATTCCTACCCTCCTGCTGAACGGTTCAGCCGGGATAGCTGTGGGTGTGTCCACCAATATCCCGCCCCACAATCTGAGTGAAGTAGTGGAAGGGACGATTGCGCTGATACGCAACCCGGAGCTGACAATAAAAGAACTGATGCAATACATCAAGGGTCCTGATTTTCCCACGGCCGGCTTTATCAACGGAAGAGAAGGGATAAAATCCGCCTATATGACGGGAAGAGGGATTATCAGGGTGAGGGCAAGGGCATTAATCGAAAAGAATGTCAGAAATAACAGGGAAAGCATTATTGTTACGGAGCTTCCATATCAGGTAAATAAGGCCAATCTGATTGAAAAAATATCCGACCTTGTCAGAGATAAGAAGATAAGCGGGATTTCGGATCTGAGGGATGAGTCGGACAGGGATGGAATGAGGATCGTAATCGACCTGAGGAGGGATGAGGTCTCAGGGGTCGTATTGAATCAACTTTACAAACATACCCAGATGGAAACATCCTTCGGGATCATAATGCTTGCCATAGATAATGGCCAGCCGGGGGTTTTTAATCTCAAGGAAGTCCTGCAGAGGTTCGTGGATTTCAGGAAAGAGGTAATAACCAGAAGGACAAGATTCGAGCTCACAAGGGCGGAGGAGAGGGCCCATATCCTGGAAGGGCTGATAGTGGCGCTGGACAATATAGATGAAGTTATAGCCGTCATTAAGGGGTCGAAATCGCCCCAGGAGGCCGCGGAGGCACTCTCCGAAAAATTTGACCTGAGCAGTATTCAGGCCAAAGCCATCCTGGATATGAGACTGCAGCGGCTTACGGGACTGGAGAGGGACAAGATCGTTGATGAATACGATGAGATATCGAAATTAATCCTGGAATTGAGGGGAATCCTTTCTGAACCGCAGAAGGTGTTGGATATTATTGTGGAAGAGCTTGAGGAGGTAAGGGGGAGATATGGTGATGAGAGGAGAACCGAGATAGTCGCCGGCAGGGATGACATTGATATTGAGGATATGATAGTTGAAGAGGATATGGTGGTGACCGTATCTCATCACGGTTACGTTAAAAGAAATCCCGTGAGTCTTTACAGGAGTCAGCACCGCGGAGGTCGCGGCAAGGTTGGAGTGGGTACGAAGGAAGAGGATTTTGTGGAAAACCTCTTTATCGCCTCCACCCATAACCACATATTGATCTTCACAAACCTGGGAAGGATATACTGGCTGAAGGTTTATCAGATCCCGCAGGGGGGAAGAGCGGCAAGGGGGAAGGCCATAGTGAATCTTATCGGAATTTCAAAGGATGAAAGAATCTCCGCTATCCTGCCCGTGAAAGAATTTGTCCCCGGGAAGTTTGTGGTCATGGCTACCAGGAAAGGGATAGTTAAAAAGACAGACCTTGTTTCCTATTCTCATCCGAGGGCGGGAGGCATTATCGGGATTACCATCGATGAAGGTGATGAGCTGGTTGAGGTCAGGCTGACAGACGGGGATCGGGATATCTTTCTTGGCACCAGAAAGGGGAAGGCCATAAGGTTCAAGGAAACAGATGTGAGGAGTATGGGCAGAACCGCAAGGGGTGTTACGGGTATCCGGATGGATAAGGATGATGAGGTTGTGGGAATGCAGATTCTCAGTGAGGGGAATTCCATAATGACGATTTCCGAGAAGGGATTTGGAAAGAGGACGGAAATAACGGAGTACAGGCCCCAGTCGAGAGGGGGGAAAGGTTTAATAAATTTCAAGACGGTTCCCCGTGTAGGGTTTGTGTCGGGCATAAAGCAGGTCAGCAGGGATGAAGATGTGATGTTGATAAGTGATACCGGTAAGATAATCAGGTTGAATGTTGATAAGGTGTCACTCATCAGCAGGAGTACCCAGGGTGTTAAGCTGATAGAAATTGAAGAGGGAGAAAGACTTGTCGGTATTGCCAGGGCCGAGAGGGAGAGCGATGTGGAAGAAGAGGATATAGATGTGGGTGTTGGCGAGGCGGCGGTAGATGAACCCGAAACCCAGATATAAGATATTTAACCATACCGCAGACCTCGGACTGGAAATATCTGGCAAAGACGAAAAAGAGCTTTTCTCCAACGCCGCCTTCGCCGTTTTTGATCTTATCGTTGACCTCCAAGACGTAAATATTAAGGAAACTCGCAGGCTTGTTGTCAAAGGCGCTGAC
This sequence comes from Pseudomonadota bacterium, assembly GCA_015222855.1. Classification (GTDB taxonomy): domain Bacteria; phylum Desulfobacterota; class Syntrophia; order Syntrophales; family JADFWA01; genus JADFWA01. Next base: position 3,804 of record JADFWA010000083.1, read on the forward strand.
CGGGAAGACCTCTTCGTCAACTATCTGCGGGAGCTTCTCTATATGTGGAATGGTGAGGGAATGCTGCTGAAGGATTTTTCCGTTCTTGAGATTGACAGCCGCCATCTTGTCGGAGAGATGAAGGGTGAGCCCTTTGATCCCGCAAGGCACACCATTAAAA
>JADFWA010000084.1 GCA_015222855.1 Pseudomonadota bacterium
ATCCTGCAGGGAGATGTGCCGTCACCCCGCAATCCCCCGCCAGGATGCCGTTTTCATACAAGATGTCCTGAGTGCATGGACATCTGCACTAGGAAAAAACCGCCGGCGCGTCAGGTAGAAGACCTGCATATCGTTTCTTGCCACCTTCACAACGCCGGTGAAATATGGAGTCCTCCCGCACCTGACCGGTAGAATCGTCTTCGGCCGGGTAAAGAGGTAAAGATCAACAAACAACCAAAGCTAAAGGAGGTGACTTATGAAAAAACCGTATTGGAGGCCTCCCGCACCTGACCGGTAGGATCGTCTTCGGTCAGGTTAAGAGGTAAAGATCAACAAACAATTAAAATTAAAGGAGAAGACTTATGAAAAAAACGTATTTACTCATTTTAGCAGCTCTGATGTTAATTTGCCTGTTTGCATCACCAGGGGTGGCCCGGGATGCGGACACACTGATCGTGGTTCAGGAATCGGAACCCGTGGGACTCGACCTGATGCGTTCCTCTTTGCAAAACACGATGAGTGTTTGCTACAATATTCACGACACGCTGTTTTTTCCCCAGGAGGATGCATCGATCAAACCCGCCCTGGCTGAAAAATGGGAAAAGCTGGACGACATGACCTGGAAGATCACCCTCCGCAAAGGGGTCACGTTTCATAACGGTGAGCCCTTGAATGCAAAGGCCGTTAAATTCTCTCTTGACAGGGTATTTGATCCTGAAATCAAGTGTCCCCACAAGGGAAAACTTTCCGCCTTCAAAGAGATTAAGGTGCTGGATGAATTATCCTTTGAGATAAAAACTGAAAAGCCCTTTGCACCCGGCCTTTACATGCTGGGTATTTACCTTCCCATCGTTCCGCCGGATTATATCAAAAAAGTCGGGAACACAAAATACAACACCAACCCGGTGGGATGCGGGCCTTATAAACTTGCGAAATGGGTACGGGGAGAATCGGTAATTCTGGAGCGGTACGAAAATTATTACGGCCCCAAACCATACTACGGCAAGGTCGTTTTCAAGACTGTTCCCGAGGCGACATCCCGGGTAGCTGCACTTGTCACCGGGGAAGTAGATGTGATCAGCGGTATCGCCGTTCACCAGAGAAAAAAGATCCTGGAGTCAGGCAAGGCGTACCTCACCTCACAGATGGGCGTAATGCCCTATCTTGGCATAAACACCTATGAGCCGCCCTTTGATGACGTACGCGTACGCCAGGCAGTGAACTACGCCATTAACCGCGAGCTTATCAACAAAGCGCTTTTCAACGACAAGGCTATTCTTTGCAATGGTCCGATCAGCCCTAGGACATTCGGCCACGCACCTGATCTTAAGCCCTATCCTTTTGATCCTGCAAAGGCAAAAGCCCTGCTTAAGGAAGCGGGTTATCCGAACGGAATCGAAGTACGCCTGGCTTATCCCACCTACATGTCTCAGATTCAGGAGCAGGTCGAAGCCATTGCCGCGAACCTGACGGAATCTGGTATAAAAGCAAAACTGGAGCCTTTTGAGCGGGCAGTTATGTGGCAACGATACAAAGGCAAAAAGCATCAGTTGTACGTTTACTGGTGGGATGATGCGCCGGAGCCTGATCGTTACATGTATTCCCTGTTCAATTCAAAGAGCCGCGACTATTACTATAAAAATGAAACCATTGATGTCCTTCTTGATCTGGGTAGAACCATTATTGATCGCGCAGAGAGGGCCAAGGTCTACAACGAAATCGATAGAATTCTGTACAAGGATTCTCCCTGGGCCTATCTTTACGTGATTCCCGAAGTGTTCGGCGTTTCCAACAAGGTCTTCTACAAGGGTGACCGTGACGGATTCATGAACATGCGCTGGGCCAAACCCAAAAATTAAAAACCAACCACAGGCCCTGCGGAAAGTTACCCCGCAGGGCCCCTAAAGTATCCGGCTTCATGTTATTATGCTGCAATATATACTAAAAAGACTCTGGCATACGGTTTACGTTGTCATCGGGATCTCCATGATAAGCTTTTTCTTTATCCATCTTTCGGGAGATCCGGTGCTGCTGATGCTGCCGGGGGATGCATCCGATCAGGAGATAGAGGAACTCAGGGAGCAGCTTGGGTTCAATGACCCGCTCTATGTTCAGTATGTCCGCTTTGCCTCAAAGGCGATCCGGGGTGATTTCGGAGAATCTCTTTATTACCACGTGCCGGTTATGGAACTTGTCATCGAACGGCTTCCCGCCAGTTTGGAACTTGCGGTGGCCGCCATGGTTTTTGCCCTTGTTCTGGCTGTGCCCATAGGTATTATTTCGGCGGTTCGAAGGGGTTCCATGCTGGACATGGGAAGCATGCTCGGAGCGCTATTGGGCCTTTCCATGCCACATTTCTGGCTGGGAATCATGCTTATGCTCCTCTTTTCCGTCCACCTGGGCTGGCTGCCCACATCGGGCCGTGGTACCATGGCACATCTGATTATGCCAGCCGTATCGCTGGGGCTGAGTCTAATGGCCATGTTTGCCCGGCTCACAAGATCGGTCATGTTGGAAGTTCTGAGTCTTGACTATATCCGCACCGCCAGAGCCAAGGGGCTCAGGGAGGAGATCGTTATCTCCAAGCATGCGCTGAAAAACGCCCTGATCCCGCTTGTGACCGTGGCGGGAATGCAGTTCGGTTTTCTCATTGGCGGCACGGTGATAATAGAAACGGTATTTGCATGGCCGGGACTGGGGCGTCTGGTGATCCAGGCGATTTTCAGCAGGGATTATCCCCTTGTTCAGGCCATCGTCTTTATACTTTCCCTTCTATTTGTGGGAATGAATCTTTTGGTGGATATTCTTTATGTGTACCTGGACCCCCAAATCAGTTATTCAGAGGAAAAATGAACACCAGGGCAACTGAATCACCCGGCTTCCGGCAAGCAGTTGAGAGTCTTGCACCCCGTATCCGACTAACGCTTGAAACCGCTCGGGAGGTTGTTAAGCGTCCGAGCGCCCTGGCCGGGGGCATACTTCTTTTACTCATCCTGATGGCAAGCGTATCGTTTCCTGTTTTGTACCATACAGATCCTCTTGCGCAGGATCTTCTGGCCCGGTTTACACCACCGGTATGGCAGTCAGGGGGGGTATGGAGCCATCCCCTGGGCACGGATAATCTCGGCCGAGATGTTTTATCACGTTTGCTTTACGGCAGCAGGGTCTCTCTTTTAGTCGGCTTCACAGCCGTTTTCGTGGCGGAGCTGGTCGGAATCGTTCTGGGACTTATTTCAGGCTACTATGGTGGCAAAACCGACAGTTTCATAATGCGCATCGCCGATATCTTCATGGCCTATCCTTTCATGCTGCTTACTATTTCAGTGATTGCGGTTCTCGGTCCTTCAATTCTGAACCTGATTCTCGTGCTCGGAATATCAGACTGGGTCACCTATGCCCGAACAATTCGCGGAAGCGTTCTCTCCTTGAAAAGAAAGGAATTCGTGGAAGCGTCTCGTGCAATTGGAACCCATAACATAATTATCATTATAAGGCATATTCTTCCCAATGTTATTTCACCGCTTCTTGTCCTGGGAACCCTGCGAGTTGCGAACATAATAATATGGGAAAGCGGCCTGTCATATTTGGGTATGGGGGCTCCTCCGCCAATGCCGACCTGGGGCAGGATGCTTGCTGAAGGTCGGGTTTATATCGGCGATGCATGGTGGCTTGTCACCTTGCCGGGATTGGCTATTATGTTTACGATTTTGTCAATCAATCTGTTAGGCGACGGATTGCGCGATGCCCTGGATCCCAGGCTTATAAATCTATAGCGATAAGCAATAACAGAAAGAAATAAAAAATATCCGGAGGTGTTTTATGAAGGTGCTGCTACTGGGAATGGGCATGCAGGGGAAAGCTGTGGCCCATGATCTGGAACATAGTTCCGTAGTAGATGAAATCCTTGTCTTTGACATAGATACTGATCCGTTGAAAAAATACATAAAGGAAAAGGGATTACACAAAACGGTGCTGAAACAACTCAACGCGACAAAGGAGGCGGACTTAACGAAAATTGTAGAACAGTCAGGGGCCGATATTGTTATCTCCATGCTGCCGGCGCATTTCGGATACAGAGTTGCCACAGCCGCCCTGAATGCAGGTGTCCACTTTGTATCTTCCAGCTACACAGGAGAAATCGCCGAACTGGATTCGGCTGCCAGAAAAAGAGGAATTATAATACTGCCTGAAATGGGCATGGATCCCGGCATCGATCTTGTTCTGGGTCGTCTTGCGGTTGATAAACTGGACCAGGTTGTAGGACTTTACTCTTATGGGACTGGTATACCGGAACCGGCCTGTGCGGATGACAATCCCCTGAGATATAAGATCTCATGGACTTTCGAAGGGGTTCTCAAGGCTTACATGAGAGATGCGGTTATCCTGAAAGAGGGTACACGCATCGATATACCAGGGGACCGGATTTTCCGGCAGGAAAATGTGCACCGGGTGGAAATTCCAGGTCTTGGGCATTTGGAAGCCTATCCTAACGGAGATGCCGTAAAATTCATCCGTATATTCGGTCTGGGAAAGGATATCCGTCATATGGGCAGGTTCGCCCTGCGCTGGCCCGGACACTGCAGGTTCTGGAGCACCATGGCAGGACTCGGCCTTCTGGATGACACCTCCTGCGATCCTGAGAATATTCCCTTTTCCCCGAGACAATTTTTAGTTAGTGTGCTTTCTCCCAGACTAAAGTACGGCGATGACGAGAGGGACCTTGCTATTATCAGGGTCCAGGCC
>JADFWA010000085.1 GCA_015222855.1 Pseudomonadota bacterium
CTGTTCTAATGCGAGTCTGGCGGTTATCAGTGATCCGCTTTTATCGTTTGCCTCTACGACGACCACACCGAAGGAAGCGCCGCTTATGATCCTGTTTCTTGCCGGGAAGTTCGGCCCGTCAGGCGGGGTGGTAAAGGGGAATTCCGTGATAACGGCCCCATTTTCAGAGATTTCTTCGAAGAGCTTCCTGTTTTCAGGGGGATAAACTACATCAATGCCGCATCCCAGGACGGCTATTGTTCTTCCTTTCCCGGCAAGCGCCCCCCTGTGTGCCGCCGAATCTATTCCCCTTGCCATACCGCTGACAATGGTGATTCCATGCATGGCGATCTCGCGGCAGAGGCGCTCCGTGGAAAATTTGCCGTAGGTAGTGGCCATCCTCGAACCAACGACAGCGACGTTTATATCCTTTTCAACCAGGGTTCCCCTTACATAAAGAAGGGGCGGGAAGTCATATATGTTCAGGAGGTTTTTGGGATATATTGAGCTATTCGCTGTTATTAGGGAGACGTTTGATTTGTCAGCCAGTTCAAGTTCCCTGTATACTTTCTGCCAGTCATTGAAGTCCTTGATTTTACGGGCTGTTTTCTGGGCGATACCCGGGATTACCTTTAGTGTATTAAACGGTGCGTTGAAGACGTTTTCAGGAGAACCGAAGGCCTCGATTAAGTTTTTGAAGCCGACACTTCCCACGCCGTTGACAAATTTTAAGGCAAGCCAGTATTTCAGGTCGTCTCTGTTCATTTCGCAGGGAAGATATATCGGATAATTGAAAAGAGTCAATAAAAATCTTTTTTGTTTTCATTTGGTGACAGTGGAGGTGTTGATAAACCCCCCTTGTCCCCAATTATATTCAGCGTCATTTAATACTTGACATTATCGGTATACGATATTATGTGTAGATATCGACTATGGATAATAAGGGGTGTCTATGATCAGAGAAATTGACTTGGCATTTATAAAGCTTCATATTCTGTATCATGCTGAAAAAGAGGAGGTTTACGGCCTCGGTTTGATTGAGGAACTGGGGCGGCATGGCTATGCATTAGGTCCCGGGACACTTTATCCCACCCTGTCTAAAATGGAAAGAACAGGCCTTTTGACTTCCGAGAGCAGAACGGTTAACCACAAGCAGCGCAAGTACTACCGAATTACCCCGGACGGAACGAAGCAACTCGCAAAGGTTAAGGCAAAAATAGGGGAGTTATACCGTGAAGTAGTGGAGGGAAAGGATGAATAAGGGCAGGCAAGTTAATATCTTTAAGGGTGTTACCCGAAATATACTTGCATTAGGATTGGTGAGTTTATTTACCGATCTTAGCAGCCAGATGGTCTTTCCGTTAATTCCCCTGTTCTTGACTTCCGTGCTGGGCGTCGGCGCCTTTGCTGTGGGTATCGTTGAAGGCGCTGCTGAAACAACAGCATCCCTGCTAAAAGGTGTATCCGGTTATTGGTCCGACAAACTTAAAAAGAGAAGACCTTTTGTTCTGTTTGGTTATTCCCTTTCATCCATAACAAAACCATTGTTTGCTTTCGCCCATATCTGGTCTTTTGTGCTTTTTATAAGAGTCGTGGAAAGAATTGGAAAAGGCTTGAGAACGGCTCCGAGGGATGCACTTGTGGCTGAATCCTGTGACGAAAGCGTGAGGGGCAAGGCCTACGGATTTCACAGGGCTATGGATGGTATCGGTTCGATATTAGGAGCGGTTCTTGCTTTTTTACTCCTCCCGATTTTAGGATATAGAAACATCTTCCTGCTCGCATTCATTCCGGCAATAGTCGGAACAATTACAGTTCTGTTTGTCAGGGAAAAAAATGCGCCCGTTGAAGAGGAAACTAAAGCGAAGCCTGTCAAAGTCAGTTTTAGAGAATTGCCTGTGAATTTAAGGTTGTTTATTGTCGTGTCCTCAGTATTTGCATCGGGTCATTTCGGGTATGCCTTTTTACTGTTAAGGGCGAAGGACATTGGATTGACGGACAGTACGGCAATTCTTCTGTATGTGTTGTTTTACGTCGTTTACACGTTATGCTCGATACCTTCGGGGATATTATCGGACAGGTTCGGGAGAAAACCTGTCCTGGTTGCAGGTTATCTGTTATTTGCCGTTACATCCCTTGGACTGATGTTCACTTCGAGTATTTACAGTATTATAGTATTTTTCGTCATTTATGGAATATTTTATGCCCTCATCGATGGTGTCCAGAGGGCCTTCGTAGTCGACTTGGCGCCGGAGAATCTGAGGGCGACAGCACTGGGAACATTTCACATGGCCATAGGATTGGTAGCGCTTCCGGGCGGATATATCGCAGGGTTGCTGTGGGATAAAATAAATCCGGAAGCGACCTTTCTGTATGGTTTCACGCTTGCCGCTCTTTCAACAGTCCTCTTTGTATTTGTGAAAGATAAGGGTCTGTCATGAAGTAAGTGGTGCAGTTGGGTTAATTGGAGCAGTGTCAATAAAAATCTTTGCGTTCTTTGCGTCTTTGGGTTAAAAATAGCGGTTCTGAGTTCAAAACAGGAACCTTGAGTAGGGTGGTATTTTATATGCCACCGTTTGCGGTCGGGTGTAAAACCCGACCCTACTGTAGTAAAGGGTTTACATACGATGTTTAAACGAATTTTTATCCTTTTAATTATATTGCTGGTTTTCAGTCCGCACAGTGTTATGGGGGCAGATGCGGGGCTGAATACGATCAAGCTTGAGGCAGGTACGAGACTCCTGCAGGTTGGGTCAAGGTGTTTTTTGAAGGCTGTCGGTCGGTATGAGGACGGTTCAGAAAGGGATATCACTGGTAAAGTGGAGTGGGTATCGGTAAATCACAGGGTAGGGCGGTTTGTTGGTAAAGGTGTACTTATGGGTGAGGCCGTAGGGAGCACCCTTGTCTTTGTCAGGCTGAAAAAAATCAGGAGTGGTAGTATAAGGATACAGGTACAGCCTGCAACCCAGCCTGTGCTAAAGGTGTCGCCCCGCGAAATTGATCTGGGGAATGTTGAAAGGAACAAAAGTAAAGAGTTGTCCATATCCATCAGGAATATCGGTATGGGAGATCTCAGATGGGAGGTTAGAAGTGATACCTCTTGGCTGGTACCGGATCATGACCTGTCCCGGGATGCCTATGACCTGTGGCTGAAAACACAATCCGAACAGGTTCCATACAATACATGGAAAGATAAGAAAAGGAACCTGCCGGATAAATTAACCGGAAGAGAAACGGATGACGTTACCATTACGGCATATACGGTTGATCTACCGGACGGAGAACATAAGGGGACCATTATTGTGACCTCCGGTGTGGAAAGGAGAGAGATCGAGGCTTCCATGAAAGTGGTTTCTCTTGAGTACATATCCATTACCCCTGTCTCTATCAAAATACGTCCGGGGCAGAGGAGAAGATTCAGGGCAGTGGGGATCTGGTCTGATGGAAGCAGGACGGATTTATCGGAGCCTGCGGATGGGCAATGGGTAGTTTCCGATCCTTATATTGGAGGGTTTTTGTATGGCAGACCTGTCTTTGTGGCGAAAGATACAGGGGAGACGGAGATCAGGAAGATCAGGGGAGATGTAGTAAGTGATGTCGTGCGGGTTGTGGTCGAAGAGGGCATATCCCGCTCTGTGCTGGCGGTATCTCCCAGAGAGGTGGATCTTGGCGCCATCGGCCCGGGAGAAAGCTCCAGAGGCGATTTCTTCTTGAAAAACTTTGGTTCTGGATTTCTGAACTGGTCTGTCGACGGGCCTTCAGGATGGTCTTTGGCCGGCGAGGAAGAACTGTCAGGTGTTGTGCGCGATAAACCCGGGCGCATCCGGGTTCATCTCAGATCCTTAAAGGGGGATGATATAGGAAACTGGGAAGATTTTGAATTGTATCCGATACAATTAAGAATAGAATCCGGCGGCAGATCTGTATCCTATGTGAAGGGCTTGCCCGCCGGAAGCCAGAGAGAGATGATAAAACTGACCTCCGATGGTGGAATGAGAAGGATTTTTCTGAAATTTGAGATTGCACAGGCGGAATCAGCCCCGTCTATGAAAGTGGGCCCTCTCGGGATGGATGCAGGGGTAGTCGAGTCTGGTAAACAGTTGGTCAGGAGGATCAAACTGGTAAATAAGGGTGGGGATATCCTGAAGTGGAAGGCCAGGCTGCAGCGAAACCGTAAAAGCTTTGCCGGTGTACCCCTGAAAAAAGGGAGATATGTATCTCTTTTGAATAAAAATATTCGTGGTAAGAAGGCATATATGGCACCGGCTCGTTTAAAGGACTCAGTTGATATCTCCGGTGTATGGTCTGAGGATGGGGGGTATCCTTGTGGTTATGGTAATGATGATGTATTGAAATACAGCTTTTCTGGAACGGGTATCGCTCTGTTTATCTGGAAGGACTTTGACGGAGGAGACCTGGCGGCGCATATCGATGACAGGTTAGTGAAAAAGATTGACTGTTATTCCCAAAAAAAGGAGAGAGCGGAAATTCTGTTAGCCGAAGGTCTTGAAGAAGGGCCGCATGTCCTGACACTCGTCAATCAGGAGGGGCATGTAGCAATTGAAGGAATGAGGGTTTACAGCAAGGATACGAGGAGGGGTGGTCCTGGCTGGATAAGAATTTTCCCCGATACAGGTACGACAACCAGAGAGACGGACTATGTCAATATTATGATTAACTCACGGGGATTGAGACCGGGATATTATAGCGAGAACATACTTTTTAGCTCTAATGGGGGGACGGCGGTTATTGAAGTATCTCTTCAGGTATTAAGTGGTAAGGCAGCAAAAACCTTGAATATTTATCGCTATGTCAGGGGGTCCGATTATTTATTCACGGCGAATCCCGAACTTGAAAGCCAGGGTTTCCTCCGAAGATATAAAAGGGAAGGAAATGCCTTCAGGCTTTTCAACAAAGGCACGCCGGGGACAACTGAATTTTTCAGGTGGTACAATTCATCAAAGGGAGACCACTTTTATTCATATGAGCGGGACGGAGGAGGAAAACTTCTGAAGGGTTATGCCTTTGAAGGGTCGATCGGGAATATTGCAACCACCAGGCTTTCCGATACAAAAGAACTGTATCGCTGGTTCAATATATCTTCGGGAGTTCATTTTTATACAACCGATTCAAAAGGGGAGGGATGCCCCCAGAGAGGCTATAAATATGATGGCATAGCGGGTTATGTCAGATAAGTGACTAACCCGGACAAGCCGGAACCAAGAAATGGTTCAAGGTTCAAGGTTCAAGGGTTCAAGGTTGATCGTTTTCTAACCACTGAACCGTGAACCTGAGTAGTTACGATTTTTTCTCGTTC
>JADFWA010000086.1 GCA_015222855.1 Pseudomonadota bacterium
GGGTGTGGAAGCCGCGGCACATACATACATGGGGATGCCTACTATCAGCATCAAAACCATGGACAGAAAATGGCTGCCAAGATATTTTTCAAGGAATCCGTCGGGGATCAGGGCGGTGATAATACCGGCTGCAATTATCCCCACCAGTAGCGCGTTGGCAATGGAGCCCAGCAGATCATATTCAATATAGCCAAAAATGGATTTGAGCCGCTGACCGAACCCTTCTGCGAAAGTATCATTCGACAAAGGTTCCTCGGATTGATCTGTATCCTGTCTGCCGATAATATTGACCATAATACCCGCGATTGTCGCCGTTATCAACGATGCGGCAATACGGAAAAGAGCGAATATCCATCCGAGCAGTGAATAAGTGATCATGAAACTGTCTGCGCCCACCTGTGGCGTGGCGATCAGAAAAGATATGGTTGCGCCCTTTGACGCGCCGCTTTTATTAAGGGAAGCCGCAACCGGCAGGGCGCCGCAGGAGCACAACGGGAGGGGTATGCCGAACAGTGTTGATTTTATAACGGAGCCAAAGGAATCACGACCCAGATGACGGCGGACGATGGAGTCGGGAAAGAGTACATGCAACACCCCCGCTATAACGAAGCCGAACAATAGATAGATGGATACTTCATTAAAAAAGAATAGAATTTCTTTTAATATGTGAACCAGGAAGTTCATGTACTTCCTTTATAAAATTAAGGAGTTAGCTTATGTGAGGCTGATCCCCTTTATTCTACCAAACCTTCTTCACGGGCGCTGGCTATGAGGATATTATCTCCGAGTGCTTTACGGTCTTTCTCTAAAACATCAACCACTTTTTTATACTTTTCTCTCAGGTCCCTCCTCAGAAAAGGATTCTGCAGTTCTGTCTCCAGCATATTTAGTTTGTTCTCTGTTTCTTTCTTGCGTTGCAGTAATTTTTCCTTCTCCGTCATATTATCTCTTTTTTCCTGGACACTGGTTACGAGAACCTCATCTTTGGGTGCCTTATCCTCGGGAACCTTATCTTCGAGTGCTTTATCCTCGAGAACCTTATCTTTGAGTGCCTTAATGTCTCTCTTCAGAAAATCAACCGCTTTACTATACTTCTCCCTTAAGTCTCTCTTTAGAAAGGGATTCTGCAGTTCTTTCTCCAGTACATTGAGTTTGTTTTCTGTTTCCTTCTTGCGTTGCAGCAATTCTTCCTTGCTCGACATATTATTTCCTTCCAAAAAAAATTTACAGTCCAGCCCTTAACCGGTATTTTACTTTTACTTCCTTATCTCTGGGGACTTCAACATCAAATCTTATTGTATAGGCATCAACCTTCCTGTAGGGGTGACTCTTGCTGATGACCTCCCAGTTACCCGATAATGGTTCCACGATACCGACCGTTATGTCTTTCTCCTTGTGGTTTCTCAATGTAATTTCCCATTCCGATTCGTAAAGTTTTGAGGTGATCCGCTTGTAATCTGTCTGGATTCTCTCTGCCACCACATCGAAGGCCTCGCCAATTTTAAGTCTGATTTCTTCATCTTTTGGGGTATGTTCAACCCTGTCCTCCCCTATGAACTGCAGGCTTTCATCATCGTCTTTTTTATACAGGCGCATAATTCCAGCCGGAAGAGGCATGCCGAGGTTATTCCCTTTGGAATTTTTGAATTTGATATAGACATTTACCGGCTGTCTCGGATTTTCCTTCATGTATCTTCTGGTAAAATAGCTTTTAATGCCATAGACAGCAAGCTCTTTCTGAATTTTTACGTTACCTGCATCGAGTAAATTGACCTGTTTCGTTTGCTTATCCTTTACTGTAGTTTTCCGCTGCAGATCGTATATGTGATATTCAAAGAACGCCCTTTCCTCAAATTGAGGAGCTGCTGCCATTTTCATGGCCTCCATAGCATAAAGCCTGTCTTTACGCCTCCTCTCGGCACGGTGAACTTCACCTGCTACCAGCTTTAGAGAGGCGTTTTTATAGGTAGCACCACTTTTGTTGTCCAGTGTAACCCAGCCGGAGATGTCCGAAGATGTGTCGTCCTCATTCAAAACAACAACGTAATCTGCCTTCCAGCTGATATTGCCTGTAAGGTAAGAGACCTCCAGGTTATGGGCATCTTTGCGTCTGTTCTTGTAAAGCCAGGTGAGGGTCGGTTTTGCGATCAGGTTTCCCGGTATTTCCGGAAGAACTTTTATGCCGGGGTGGCCGAGATATATCTCATCGTTTATTTTATAAATCTGTCCACGATTATTGCTAAGCAAAGTTGCCTCTACCGTATCTTTTCTATCCTGAAATTTATTCCAGTTTATTATCTTGATCTTTTTCCCAACGTACTTGTCAAGAAGTTTGTCGGCATTCATAAGATCATACTCGTAATTCTGCTCAAGCACTGTAAAATCCTTTGGATAATTCAGGGATTTCGCGTGAACCGTAACAGGCATGATATGTGACGCAACATCCATGAATCTAAGTTCGCCTTTACCGTAAGGAATTTTGACTTTCCGTGTATCCTTTATGAGACCAAGGTTGTTATTATACACCGTTACTTCAATGGCTGTCTGGTCATCGGCGGTGCTTTTAGATACTGTCTGTCCCGATGCTGTTGCAGGCATAAGAAACAGTATTACCAAACAAAAGATGCAATACTTTATTTTCATAGTCACTTACCCCTTTTTCCTTGATGACATGTCTTGATTTAATGGCAAATATCACGAGATTAAATGATCGGTCAAGAACATTTGCCTTTCACCTTTCACCTTTAGCCTTTCGCCTTCGGTTAACATTCCATTCAATTCAATTTAACGTTTCTTTAAAAAATTTTCATTTTTCACGATAAATTTCCAAGCAAACAAGCCGTTGCTATTAAGAAATTTCCTTTAAATATTAACATATTACAGACTATTTTTATGTAAAGTGCCAAACTGGCACGGTAATTTCATTAATAAAGGGCAAAAACAAAGATTGAAAAAAATATTCAGGAGGATTCAATCATGAAAAAGGCACTTTCAACAATCTTAATTACAGCTTTTGTTGTTCTGACTACGGCTACGTTCGGGTATTGTGAATATGTGGCGACTGGAGTGAGCAGCTTTCCCTACTTTCATCTGGGATGTCTGATTATCGGTGGTTTGATCATCATTTCTCTCAAGCACAAATATCAGAAGATGTATCTCAGTGAGGCTGTCGGTTCCTTTGCACTCTATACATGCCTTATTGCCCTGTTCACTGCACCCGTTATAGATGCCCTTAGAACACTTGTCAGCTAAGAAGCGGGTTCCCTATCCGGCAGGGTGGAGAACCCACCTTCTACCTTATGGAAGGGAGGATTAAAAAATGTTGATAGCAAAAGGCGAAAAAGACAAAATGTCGGCATATTCCTCTGTCCTGATGTTGAGCGCATGGGGGTTTATCCTTGTCGTCTCCTCGTTTCTCTTTTTCTACATCGGATACTGGCTGGACGGACTCTTCAATACTGCTCCCACATTCATGATAGGACTGTTTCTGCTGGCCATATTTCTCTGCATAGGAAGGTTCTATCAAGAGGCGTGGCTGAAAAGGGATAAGTGAGATCTACCACCCGTGACATAGCGATCTTGTTCCCAGCTCCCTTGCAAATATATTATCCGATTTTCTCTACTAACCCCTTTACAGCCTGCATGTATTCCTGCATTCCCCGCAAGAAGATGTCATTGTGATTGGCTCCGGGAATCTCAAGGAGCCTTTTGTCTGGAGCTACTGAGGCTTCATACAGGGCCAGACCATCTGCAAAAGGAAGAATATGGTCGTTTTCCGCATGGATAATCAGAGTGGGTTTGTAAAAGGTGCGGATTTTGTCGATGTTGCGAAATCCGTCTTCCTCCTTGATTCCCAAATCTTCCATGTTGACACCCAGAATATTGAGCAGGGTTTGGGAATACGCGAATCCGCTTTCAATAATGGCCCCGTCTATCCGGTCTCCGTAACTCGCCAGCAGTTCCAGCGCGGATGCGCTCCCCAGTGATCTGCCCATCACGATAAATGAACCCGTATAATCGTTTTCCTTAAGCCAGTTGTGAACATAATCAAAGATCATGTGTGCGTCTCGCATCATGTTCGTAATTGTGGGTTTGCCGGTGGAGCGTCCATACCCCCTGTAATCGATCGGCAGAAAATTGATTCCAATGGACGAGTACAGGGTTCCCAGGTCATCATAATCCGCCGCAATCTCGCCATTGCCGTGGAAGAAAAGGATGTTGGCGCCTGATTTATCCGTCAGGTGAAAGCGGGCGTCTATGACCACGTCGTTTTCTACAGGGATCAGCACATCTTTCGTAGCAGATCCGGGTCCTGGTGTACCCCATTCGGGACGGGGATTAAACAGAAACATCACAATCTCCTGTCTGTCAAGCGCTGAGTAATCGATTTTGGAGATATCTATCATCAGGTCGCCTCCTTTATATGAAAGTTCCGATA
>JADFWA010000087.1 GCA_015222855.1 Pseudomonadota bacterium
GGGGTATAATAGATTGAAACAATGTGAGCGTTATCTCAAAAGAAAGCAGCGGCTTAAGGGAACAGATGAAAAACGGACATTTTATCACCAGGTTGCTTGAGCTTGGTGCCGGCATTTATGACCCCCTCCTCAGATTAAGCGTCGATGAGCGCAGATTTCGTGGAAGGCTTACGGAGCTGGCGGAACTAAAAGGCGACGAGCAGGTGCTTGACATCGGCTGCGGCACGGGCACCCTGGATTTGATGCTTTTCAAGCTCCTCGATAACGGCTCTATCTGCGGGATAGACGTATCGTCCGAGATGGTTAAACAGGCAAAGAGGAAAACTCAAAGGAGCGGCTGTAAGATAAACTATAAGGGTGGGAATGCTAAAGAGCTACCGTATAAAAGTGATGTGTTTGACGTTGTGTTCACCAGCCTGATGTATCACCATCTGACTTACGAGGAGAAGGAGGAAACGCTAAAGGAGATCCATCGAGTGCTCAAACTGACAGGCAGGTATATTTCAGCCGAATTTGGTCCATTCCCCGATGACTTCTTCCACAGGATGTTCATAAGATTTACCCGTAGTTCGGGCATGTTGCAGGGTCTGTATCCCCCTGATTTAATCGAGATTGCCGGTTTTTACGTTGTTCAACAGATGGATGGCCCGCTACTTGGTGGGCATCACCCGATCATCTACAGGGTTTTGCGGAGGGATACGTGAAAGAAAATTTTGAAAAGCCATATTATGGATATAGAATCAATACATATATCACTTGCGCTTTAATGGGGAGTGGCATTGTAGGCATAGCCTTGGCAATTATCTTTACCATACTAAGGCATTCAACCTGGGTCTTGATCTTGTGCTGGGCTTTAGGGGCAATCCTGCTAATCTGGGGGGTGTTCTGGCGTCTCTCCGTGGGTTTTGTGAATGACCCCAAGAAGATAGAATTCTTTCAAGATAATTTCGCCGACCAGTTACGAACGGTCTGGGATGGCAAGGGGAAGGTGCTGGATATCGGGACAGGCCTTGGTCGGGTGGCCATCGAAATAGCCAGGCGGTTTCCCGAAGCCCAAGTAGTTGGCGTGGATACCTGGACAAAGAAATGGGGACTC
Source organism: Pseudomonadota bacterium (assembly GCA_015222855.1). Lineage (GTDB taxonomy): Bacteria > Desulfobacterota > Syntrophia > Syntrophales > JADFWA01 > JADFWA01. The sequence continues at coordinate 1,097 of JADFWA010000087.1, forward strand.
TGGGGAATGACAAAGACGGGTACTGAAAAGAATGCGAGAATTGTAAATGTAAGCGATCGATGCACCTTTCGGAATGGTAATGTACTGGATTTACCATTCGAGGAAGGAGAATTTCAACTGGTGGTAAGTGCCTTCGTCTTTCACGAGATTCACGTGCCCGACCGAGCGATTCTCCTCAAAGAGGTTGTTCGAGTCCTTGCCCCTGGTGGTCGTTTCTTAATATGCGACCTCTTTCAGGGCTCTTTTCTAAAAAAGTATCAGGTGAAGAATGTCCCAGAACTTCTTCAGAAGATAGAACAGTTGGGCGTTGACGATGTGAGACATAACACCTTGAAAGAAGCGGGTGTTGATCTCGGAGGACTTTATCACATCTGGGGAATCGCTTATCTCAGCGGAAGAAAAGTCTAAAAACCCTATCTCACCGCAGAGGCGTAGAGGACGCGGAGGGATAACA
>JADFWA010000088.1 GCA_015222855.1 Pseudomonadota bacterium
CATAAGCCCCATGATATCGAAAGAACCATCGATGTCTCCTTCATCGGGCAATGTTACGGAAATCGCTCAGAGATTATTAAAAAACTCGTAGATAACGGCATTCATGTTGAAGCGTATGGATACGGCTGGCCGAATGGCCCCCTCTCCACGGAAGAGATGGTTCGTATGTATTCGCAAAGCAGGATAACACTCGGTTTCGGAGGCGTGGCAGGCCATGAGGACACCTTTTGCCTCAAGGGAAGAGACTTTGAAATCCCCATGAGCGGCGGGCTCTACCTGACCGAATACCACCCTGAACTGAAACAATGCTACAATCCGGGCACTGAAATCGTCACCTACGCTGGTTTTGACGACCTTTTAGCAAAGATCCGATACCTTCTTTCAAATCCTGAAAAAGCGGAGGAAAGAAGAAAAAATGGCGCCAGACGTGCACGCGGTGAGCACACCTGGGAAATGAGATTTGAGAAGATTTTCAAACTGATCGGGTTGTTATAGGGGTCAAGTCTGCTCTTGACTCATTTGTAACAATAAATGAGTCAAGAGCAGACTTGACCCCTTATCTATAAAATACCACCCTACTTTGACCGAGCGACAGCCGCATTCAGCGTATTCTTGAGAAGCATCGCTATCGTCATCGGCCCGACCCCTCCGGGGACGGGTGTTATATGAGAGGCCTTTTCAGCCACCTCTTGGAAGGCCACATCTCCCACAAGTTTGCCGTCATCAAGCCTGTTTATGCCGACATCAATAACCACGACTCCATCCCTCACCATATCCTTTGTTATCATTTCAGGTCTCCCTGCAGCGGCAATGAGGAGTTCCGCCCTCCCTGTGACTTCGGGAAGATCCCTCGTCCTTGTGTGGCAGACTGTAACCGTGGCATGTCTCGCAAGCAGCATAAGGGCCAGCGGTTTTCCCACGATATTGCTTCTGCCCACAATCACCGCCTCTTTCCCCTCTATCCCTGTCCCGCTGCGATCGATAAGCTCCAGGATACCCAACGGGGTGCAGGCCATGTGGAAGGGATTTCCGGTAAAGAGATGGCCGATATTGTATGGATGAAAACCGTCGACATCCTTCCTTGGATCAATAGCCTCTATAATTGAATCGGAACTTATATGCCCCGGGAGGGGAAGCTGAACCAGAATACCATGTATCTCATCATCACGGTTCAGATCACTTATGATACTCAGTATCTTGCCCTCATCCACATCCGCGGGGAATTTGTATTCCCTGGATAAAAAACCTGCCTCCTCGCAGGCGGCCTCTTTCATCCTGACATATATCTTTGAGGCGGGATCTTCTCCGACAAGAATGACGGCAAGTCCCGGAACGATTCCGGTTTTTGCCTTCAGTCTGAGCACCTCCTCCTTTACCTCATTCCTGACATCCTGTGCTATCTTCTTTCCGTCAATAATTATGGCCATCAATTCCTCCGGCAATCTACTGCAATTGTAGGGTTGGGTTTTACACCCAACCGTTTGTGGTGGCATATAAAATACCACCCTACAACTCTCATCACACCTCGTGATGCACGTATAATACGCCCAAGCGGCAATTGTCAAGAAGACATATATTCCACAAAATAGAGATTGACCCTTCCAACACAGTAGGACAGGCGTCCCGCCTGTCCATAATGGTGAATCGCTTAGACA
>JADFWA010000089.1 GCA_015222855.1 Pseudomonadota bacterium
AACAAAAATTCCCGGAGATTATTGGAAAATATAATTAATTTCTACACTTTGTGTCTTGGTGACTTTGTGGCTGAGTAGTTACACCTATCCTTTCTATCTAAACTGTGTCGCCCCCACACCCAGGATATTATCCGCCTCCCTTTTTATATCATCCGATATGTTTAGTTTCAGATCAGCTCCGAGATATATGACCGTCTCGCTCTTGTCCGCCACAATCAAACGGATATACCCATCATACTTGCCCTTATGCCTTTGAAGCAGCTCTTTCATCGATTCAATGTCTTCCTCTGATGATTTCGCGGTGTCGATCATGAAATGAACCGAATTAAAAGGGTTTTCCAGCGCATCCGCAAGCGCTGTTATTTCGGATGCTATAACCTTGACGCTTTCCTCATTTACATCCACTGTGCCCTTTACAAAAATCGGGTCCTCGCCATGAAGAATGGAAAAAGCCTTCCGGTATAAATCAGAAAAGACGATAACGGTAACGGATCCTTTCATATCTTCAATCGTGACATACGCCATGATCTCTTTTCTCTTCGTAGTAACCTCACGGATGTTGCTGACGATTCCTCCGAATGTAACCTCTTCCCTATCCCCTTTTCCCGCGATACTCTCCGAGTCCGTATTTACAATCTTGTTCAAGCTATCTTCAAACTTGAGAAGCGGGTGACCCGTTATATAAAATCCAAGGGTTTCCTTCTCACAGGAAAGAAGTTTCGAGGAATCCCACTCGGCAACTTCCGGCATCTCAATCTCTTTGGAAAAGGCGCTGTCATTAAATTGCTCAAAGAGGCCGGTTTGATTGCTGGCGCTTTCCCTTTGACGCCTTGCCGCTGCATCCATTATTCTTTCATAGTTTTCCATCAACTGGCGTCTCTTATATCCCATTGAATCAAAGGCGCCGCACTTAATGAGGCTTTCAATCACCCTCTTGTTTATCTTACGAAGATCCACTCTGCCGCAAAAATCATAAAACGAACTAAATTTTTCTTCATCTTCTCTGGAAGCAATTATCGAGTCGATGGCGCCAACACCCACATTTTTTACTCCGGCAAGACCGAATCTTATACTGTCACCGATTGCACTAAAATCCCTTAAGGATTCATTAATGTCAGGAGGAAGGACATTGACCTCCATATCCTTGCATACGCTTATATTTTTTATGATCTTGTCTCTGTTATTCTTTTCGCTTGTCAGAAGGGCAGCCATAAACTCAACGGGATAGTGCGCCTTCAGGTAGGCGGTCTGGTAGGAAATCATGGCATAGGCGGTGCTGTGGGATTTATTAAACCCGTATCCGGCAAAGGTCTCCATCTGTTCAAATATCTTTTTCGCCTTGTTTGCCGGTATCTTGTTCTTTTTCGCGCCTGCCAGAAACTTCGGCCCTTCATTCTCCATAACCAACGCATCTTTTTTGCCCATGGCCTTTCGAAGAGTATCCGCTTCACCCATTGTATAATTACCGAGAGCGCTGGCTATCTGCATCACCTGCTCCTGGTAAAGAATTACACCATATGTTTCATTCAATATGCCTTCCAGCTCCGGGACTTCATAAACGATTTTTGTCTTGCCCTGCTTTCTGGATATATACTCAGAGACCATACCGCTTTGCAATGGACCCGGCCTGTAGAGTGCAATCAGGGCTATAATATCCTCAATGCAGTCAGGTTTCATACCGACAAGAATTTCCTTCATACCGGCGCTTTCCAACTGGAAGACACCGTCCGTCTCCCCCTTCACAAGCAATTGATAGGTCAGACTGTCATCAAGCGGTATAGCGTCGATATCAACTTCCTCACCTCTATTCTGTTTAACAAAACTCAGAGTGTCCCTGATAACCGTGAGTGTTTTTAAACCAAGAAAGTCAAATTTCGTCAGACCAACTGCCTGGAGATCATTCATGGAAAACTGGGTAACGATTTCATCCTTCGGGCTTTTACAAAGGGGCGCCCGCTCTACCAGGGGTTTATCGGAAATGACCACACCGGCTGCATGTGTGGATGAATGTCTGTTCAAACCCTCCAGCGACCGGGAAAGCGACAGCAGTTTCTTCACCTTATCGTTCTTTTTCTCTTCCTCTCTGAGACGCGGCTCCATTTTAACGGCATCGTCAAGACTGATATTGAGGACATTTGGAACCATCTTGGCGATCCTGTCCACCTCGCCATACGGCATATTCAGCGCTCTCCCCACATCCCTGATGACCGCTTTTGCCTGCATCTTGCCAAATGTAATGATCTGGGCAACATGGTCACTGCCATACTTTTCAGCCACATACCTGATTATGTCATCCCGTCCCTCCACACAGAAATCTATATCTATGTCCGGCATGCTCAACCTGTCCGGATTGAGGAATCTTTCAAAAAACAGGCCGTAGCGTATCGGATCTATACTGGTAATCCCCAAGGCATAGGCGACAAGGCTCCCCGCGGCCGATCCCCTCCCCGGACCTACGGGGATATTTTTTTCTTTCGCGTAGTTAACAAAATCAGACACGATCAGAAAATATCCGGCAAACCCCATGGATTTTATGATCTCAAGTTCATTATTCAGCCGTTTTTCATACTCATCACGGAGATCACTATTTTGCCCCTTCAGGATGACCGGCATAAGTCTTTCCAGCCCTTCCATGGCCTTCCTTTTCATATACCCGTCAAGAGTTTCACACTTGCCGACCTCAAAATGGGGGAGAAAGATACTTTCAAAGTTCAGTGTTAAATTACATCTCTCTGCAATCTTTACAGTGTTGTCAATGGCTTCAGGACAATAGCTGAAATTTTGCTTCATCTCTTCGGGAGATTTGAAATAAAATTGATCCGAGCCCAATCTCATCCTGTCATCATTTTCTATCGTCTTGCCGGTCTGTATACATAAAAGAACATCATGCGCCTCGGCATCCTCTCTGTTCAGATAGTGGCAGTCATTTGTAGCAACAAGGGGAATCCCGAGTTCCCTGCCGATTTCGATCAGTTCGGCGTTGACGGTCTTCTGATCGGGAAGGCCGTTTCCCATTATTTCCAGGTAAAATCTTTCGTCACCGAATATCTCTCGATATTCTTCAGCAACCCTCTTCGCTCCATCCCTGTCTCCCCTGAGCAAAAGAGTGGATATCTCACCACTCAGGCACCCGCTCATGCATATAAGACCTTTACTATGCCGGGACAGAATCTCCTTATCCACCCTGGGACGATAGTAAAATCCCTCCAGATACCCGGCGGTAGTCAATTTTATGAGATTTTTGTATCCTTCCGTATTTTTGACAAGGACAACAAGATGGTATGATGTTTCCTCTATTCTGCCGGAATCTTTTTCAAAGCGGCTTTTGGGGGCAACATAGAGCTCACACCCTATAATAGGTTTGATTCCATGCCGATAGGCACTCTGGAAGAAATCAATTGCCCCGAACATATTGCCATGATCGGTAATGGCAACGGCAGGCATTTTATACTTTTTTGCCTTTTTGAAAAGGTCATCCAGACGGATTGCACCGTCAAGAAGGCTGTATTGCGTGTGTACGTGGAGATGAACGAAGTCGGAATGTTTCATAAGTTTGATCCTGCAAAAGGCTAAGGGCGATCGAAACTGGCAAAAGGCAAAAGGCGAATGGCAAAAGGAAAAGCCCTTAGCCCTTAGCCCTTTGCCCTTAACCTAATCTAACCAGTAATTGGGCGCTTCTTTTGTGATTACTACATCGTGGACATGGCTTTCCCGAAGACCTGCCTGTGTTATGCGCATGAACCGCCCTTTCCCTCGAAGTTCCTCTATCGTGGCGCACCCGACATATCCCATTCCTGCCTTAAGACCCCCTATCAATTGATGAATGCTTGCGGAAAGTGATCCCCTGAATGGAACTCTGCCCTCTATCCCTTCAGGAACGAGCTTCAATGTGCTTTCGATATCATCCTGCATATACCTGTCCCTGCTTCCTGCCTTCATCGCCTCAAGAGAACCCATTCCCCTGTAAACCTTATAAGTCCTCCCTTGATAGAGAACCGTCTCGCCGGGACTCTCATCCGTTCCCGCAAAGAGACCCCCTATCATAATGCAGTGGGCCCCGGCCCCAAGCGCCTTTGCTATGTCACCGGAAATTTTAATACCACCATCAGCTATAATCGGAATGCCATGTTTTGAAGCTTCCTTATAACAATCCTTGATAGCGGTCATCTGGGGAACTCCCACTCCCGCTATAATCCTTGTGGTACATATAGAGCCGGGACCGACTCCCACCTTTACCGCGTCCACTCCAGCCTTGATCAGGGCTTCCGTCCCTTCGGCTGACGCCACGTTTCCCGCTATAAGTTCGCATTCGGGAAAATTAGCCTTTGTATCTTTAACGGCATCGAGGACCCCCTTTGAGTGACCATGTGAGGTGTCAATAACTATAACATCGGCGCCAGCCGCCAGCAATGCAGCGACTCTCTCCTCCCTGTCGATTATCCCGACTGCGGCGCCTACCCTCAATCTTCCCAGGGAATCCTTACATGAGCCGGGATACTTCTTCAGTTTTTCGATATCTTTAATCGTAATCAGGCCCTTCAAATTGTATTCATCATCGACAACAAGAAGCTTTTCTATCCTGTGTTTGTGAAGGAGTTTTTTAGAATCTTCAAGTGAAATACTCGTGGAAACCGTAACAAGATTTTCATGTGTCATAACATTGGAAACCATCTGGTCAAGATTGGTTTCAAACCTGAGATCACGATTGGTCAGGATTCCAACGAGCTTACGACCCCTTACCACGGGAACGCCCGATATCTTGTACTTGCTCATTAGTTCGAGGACATCCCTTACTTTCCGCTCGGGTTCTATGGTTATCGGATCGACAATCATACCGCTTTCCGATTTTTTCACCTTATCGATCTCGATGGCCTGCATCTCGATACTCATGTTTCTGTGAATGACCCCTATTCCTCCCTCCTGGGCTACGCATATGGCGGTATCGGACTCTGTTACGGTATCCATTGCGGCGCTTAGCAAGGGGATATTCATGGATATATTGTTTGTAAGCAATGTCGAGGTATCGACATCTTTTGGAAGAACGGTGGATTTCGCCGGAACGAGGAGAAGATCATCGAAGGTGAGACCTTCTTTTATTTCATTTTCTAACATCTTGTACCTCCACACATAATAAAAGTGACTAAAGTTTAAAGTGAGCTAAAGTGACTAAAGTAGTGCAAGGCTTTAGCCCTGCGCTATGGTTTGATTTTACATATGTGACAAAGGCACAAAGGAAAAAGAGAGAAAATATCACTTTGTGCCTTTGTGCCTCAAGCTTATGTAATAATTGCGACCATTGAGTGAAATGAAATACTCGCCTTTCTCGCTATCGTGTTCTATATAGTTTACGATCTGGTAATAACCTGCCCTCGAAAATCTTGCGTAAAATTGATTATTCTTAACGGAGCAATATAAAACATTATCCTTTTCTATCCAGAGCGTACCCGGATCAATTTCCTCCTCTGTCCGGTCATTCAACAAAATATGGATAGCCTCACTACCGTCATCTTTTGAACCCAGCCGATAAACCGCTTTCACCACAAAGGGGGTATCTTCGACATCCAGGTAGCACCGATCATTTTCAAGTTCAATGATATACCTTCCCGACTCATCCCTTTTCAGATTCTGATAAAAAATGTCGAGTATCTCTTTCCTGAACATTTCCGCGCCATTGTAATACCACACACCTTCCTTGTCTATCCTGATATTGCATGGAGGGATGTCGTTAGTCATTTTCATATCTACACCTACAAGAGGCTAAGGGCTAAGGGTAAAAGGGTAAAAGGCAAAAGAATGCGAATATCAAAATACAAAATTTAAAAATAAAACGGAAAAACTACGAAAGATGATGATATCTTAGTAAAATCGGTTAGCTTTTCAGCCCATGTCATTCATCCATTTTACTTTTTCATTTTTCATTTTGATATTTGATATAAGTCCTGCCTTTAACCTGTCTACTATCAAGAAGAATGGTCACAGGACCGTCATTTATCAGTTCAACCTTCATCATCGCCTGAAATTTTCCCGCCTTTACCGCACTCACCTTATTGTCAGCTTCTTTTGTAAAATATTCATAAAGTTCATTGGCCAGTTCAGGTTCCGCCGCATCTCCAAAGGATGGTCTTCTTCCCTTGCGACAGTCTGCCAGCAAGGTAAATTGAGATACAACAAGCATACTGCCCGATATATCAAGCAGAGAGAGATTCATCTTCCCCTCGGTATCTTCAAATATCCTGAGATTGGCGATTTTATCAAGAAGATAGTCCGCATCCTTTTCACTGTCCCCTTTTTCGGCCCCCAGCAGGATCAGAATGCCTCTACCTATGGAAGATATTTCCTGACCATCAACGCTGACTTTAGCAGAATCAACTCTTTGGATAACGGCCCGCATAAAAATTCACTCCACAAATCAAATGTAGAATTTACTTGAAAGGAAAGATCAAGAAGATATTGATAACAAAAGACGAATAATGAGGCATGGCGAAAAAGAGGCAAGTACCAAACGGTTCTACTATCCCTTGTCTATTGTCATCAGTGGATCGCCTACATCCACTTCATCTCCGGGAGACACCGGTATTTCTCCAACCTTACCATTGATCTCGGAAATAACATTGTTCAGCATCTTCATGGCCTCAAGAACGACAAGAATCTGCCCTGCCGACACTTCATCCCCTTCCACAACCAGCACTTCACTTACGACACCCTTGAGCGGCGATCTTATATCTCCCGTTTTTGCAAGAGCATCGATCTCTTTTGCCGAGAGTTTTGCTTCCCTTTTTGCCTGTCCTTCATCTTCCAGTTCGGTCAATACGGGTTCCGGATGGTGATCAATAATGAGATAGGTTACCGCGTCTCCACTCTTTGTCTTACGTTTTGGACCGATTTCTATTGAGTGCGCTTTTCCGACAACATCAGAAAACTCAAACTTCTCTCCCAGGCTGAATCCACCCTTTCTAAACCAGATATTTGGAGGCAAAACCCAGGTTTTCCCGTATTTTTCCTCAAACTTAAAGAAACTCACAGCATCATTAGGATGTTGCAGAAACAGAACCAGTTCATCTTCTGTAGCGCCGCGTTCAAGACGACGTTCCAGTACCTTTCTCTCCACCTCAAGATCTATATCTTCAATTTTCTGGTAACCACTTTCTTTCTCAACTATCTTCTTCCAATCCGGTCCGAATACCGCTTCATAGATTTCATCTGCCGGCCGGTAAAAGGGGAATTCACCATATCTGCCCAGCATCAGGTTCTTTAAATCGTCATTGGCGTCCTTATACCTGGCATTTTTCAGAACATTATTGACTGCCGTGGTCCAGAGAATTTGCGAACCGGGGGTCACACTCCACCAGTTTCCCAGCTCTACCTGAACCCTGGGCAATTCCTTTTGTAATATCTCCGGCATCAAGTGTAAAAACTCGCCTTTAACCGCCTGTTCAAAACTCGATCCGGTTGCCCCTCCGGGTAATTTATGTATCTGGACTGTTGGGTCAAACCCTAAAAACTGCGATTCAAGGTCTTTATAATATTCCCTCTCAGGCCGCAGGCGGTTAGAGGTATCAATGACTGCCTGCCGGTCAATACCTGCCGCATGGTATCCATATTCCTCAAGTGTATCAATCACCGTCAATATAGGGGGAGGACCAAAAAACCCGGCAAAAGCATGATCAGCGGCATCAGCGATCTTTGCGCCGTTACGCACGGCCGCAACGATCCTTCCGATATCATCACCATCGGTATTGTGTCCATGATAATGGATAATAAGGTCTGGGTATTTATCCAGAATCGCTCTTACAAGATCACCAATCCTTTTTGAAGTTCCCAAGCCCCCATGGTTTTTCAGACAGAGGATTATGTCATTGCCCGTAACATCCAGTATCTCTCCCACCTTTTTGACGTAAAACTCATCGGTATGCTCCGGCCCCGTTGAAAAGGATATGGAAGGCTCCAGGATAGCTCCCGCCACCCTTACCTCTTCAAAGACTGCTTTCATGTTCGGTATGTAATTGAGAAAATCGAAGACCCGCCATATATGAACATATCGCGCGAAGCTCCGGACAGTTAAGCGAATTACATTTTCCGGATAGGGCCGATAACCGAACAGGTTGACCCCGCGGCAGAGGGTTTGAAACATCGTATCAGGCATACACGCACTCAAGACCTCCAGCTTTTCCAGCGGATTTATCTGTTTTCGAAGCATATCCACATGGACAGACGCGCCTCCTGAAATCTCAAGCGACAGATAACCCGCGGCATTTCTCTCTTCCGAGACCAGTATCTGCGTGTGGGGCATGATCCGGTTCTTGAAATCGGACTGTGATTGATCCCTCTCTGTGTTGGTTATATAATAACCGTCCGTTTTTCTGATTTTATCAAGGACATAACTTACCCCTTTTTCCCTTAAATCCTGTGGGGTAATCCTTTCATCAATAATCTTTTGCGATATTTTCATCCCTTTAGCCCTTAACCTTTTGCCTTTAGCCCTTAGCCTCTAATACGCATATGGATTGATTTTTTTCGCATGAATTTCAGCAATCAATTTAGCCAGTCTGGCGACTTCACGCTCCGTTTCCGGATATTCGAGGATTTCCGGATGCGTTTCGATATAGCTTGTATCAAACTTTCCTTTCTTGAAATCGGTTTCGTCGCAAATCTTCAGATAGAAAGGAATTGTAGTCTTCGGCCCGACTATTAAAAACCCGTGCAGCGCCCTTTTCAGCCTTTCCAGCGTCTGGTCCCAGTTGTAACCGCGAACGGTCAATTTTACCAAAAGCGAATCATATTCCGTCGGAATCCTGTATCCCTGGTAAACAATACCATCCAGTCTGATACCGGGGCCACCGGGTGATTGATACACCTCCACTCTTTTTCCGCCTTCCGGCATAAAGTTATTTTTGGGATCTTCGGCATTAATCCTCACCTGAATGGCCTTTCCCATAAGTTGCGCACGCTCCGAAGGAATATCCAGAACATCACCCTCAGCAATTCTTATCTGCTGCCTGACAATATCCACCCCCGTCAACTCCTCGGTAACCGTGTGTTCCACCTGCAGTCTGGTATTCACTTCCATAAACCAGAATTCGTTTGTCCGGGAATCAACCAGAAACTCTACCGTACCCGCATTGACATAGCCGGCTTCCCGCGCGGCCCGTATCGCGCTATCATACATGGCTTCCAGAATATCATCAGGAAGATCTGCCGGAGCGATCTCCAACAATTTTTGATGCCTCCGCTGGATGGAACAATCACGTGAACCCAAATGGATGACATTTCCATGATTGTCCGCCAGTATCTGTATTTCAACATGCCTCGGCGCTTCGATACATTTTTCTATATAAACACTTTCATTATTAAAGGCTGAGAGCGCCTCCGACCTTGCCAGTGGCAACTGAACCACAAGATCCGCTTCACTTTCAACCTTTCTGATCCCCCTGCCGCCGCCACCCGACGACGCCTTCAGCATCAGTGGATATCCATATTCTTTACCAAAGGCGACCGCATCTTTTATGCCTTCATCCCCGGGAGAAAGGTCATTAGTCCCCGGTATAAAGGGAATACCGGCCTTCTGCATGATCTTTCTGGCGACTACCTTATTGCCTAAATCACGAATAACGCCCGGAGGAGGACCGATGAAGACAATCCCCGCCTTTTCGCATTCCGCCGAAAAATCGGTATTCTCGGCCAAAAATCCATATCCGGGATGAATAGCATCAGCGCCACTCTTACGGGCTGCCCAGATTATCTTGTCGATATCAAGATAGTCCTTCCTCGGCCCATCGCCTATCAAGATGGCATCATCAGCAAATCTGATAAAATATGCCTCGCTATCCGGTTTTTCATAAACAGCTACTGCGTCAAGGCCAAGTTCCTTGACGGTTCTGATAATCCTGAGGGCGATCTCGCCCCGGTTAGCTATCAAAACCTTTTTTATCCTTCTTTTCGTTGCCATTATCTACCTTCCGTAAATATTTACACAGATGGCACGCTTGAAGAAACACACCACCCGTGTAACGTCCTGCATTTTAAACAATAGTATCTACTAATATCGACCACTCATGTCAAGAACAAGTTTACGGGGATCGGGGGCCGTGAATCGGTTAGCAAGGCTAAAGCCTTGCCCTACACCCTGATCCCTGATCCCTGTAAGCTGATTATGTACTTGACAATCCAATGCTCTTGGGGTAGCAATCTTCTGACTGAAAATATCGACCGAATGAAAGGAGTATCCATGGCAAAATACGACTCTAAATCGCTGAGGAATATCGCAATAGTTGGACACGGAGGAACTGGAAAAACCTCTCTCTGTGAATCATTTCTTTTCGTTACGGGGAAATCAGACAGACTGGGGCGTGTTGATGACGGGACATCCTGCATGGATTTCGAACCGGAAGAACAAAAGAAGCATATATCGATAAGTGCAGCCGTAAATTTTATAGACTGGGAGAAGCACAGGGTGAACATAGTAGATACTCCCGGTGATTCAAATTTCGTCCTCGATATCAAAAACTGCCTTCGGGTTGTTGACGGCGCCCTTGTTCTGATAGACGCCGTTGGAGGAGTGGAATTCCAGACAGAAAAGGTATGGGAGTTCGCTGATGAGTTTAAGCTTCCCAGGATTATATACGTAAATAAAATGGACAGGGAACGCGCCGATTTCTGGAGCGCAGTTGATAGTGTAAAGAATGCTCTGAAGAAGAAAGCTACACCCATTTACCTTCCCATAGGAGCAGAAGATGCGTTTAAAGGGGTGGTAGACCTGATAAATATGAAGGCGCTGATCTTTGACGATACGGAAGGGAAATTCAAGACGGAAGATGTCCCCGAAGATATGCTGGAGGACGCCGACAGTTACAGGGAGACAATGGTTGAAGATATAGCCGAGTGCGATGATGAATTGATGAATAAATATTTGGAGGATGGGGAGCTAAGCCTTGATGATCTGAAAGCGGGTCTGAGAAAAGGTGTAATGTCCGGTGATCTTATCCCTGTAATATGCGGGTCTGCCATAAAAAATATCGGTATCAGGCCTCTTATCGACATGATCGTCAATTACCTCCCCTCACCCATGGATCGCGGAGTGGTTGTGGGGAAAAAGCCGGGTGCGGAAGATATCGAAGAACGGTCACCGGAAGAAAGCGCTCCGTTTTCAGGAATGGTCTTCAAGACAATCGCCGACCCATACGCCGGAAGACTCACCCTGTTTCGGGTATATTCAGGAACGGTTAATTCAGATTCCACCTTTTATAATCCCTTGCAAAAAGCAAGTGAAAAGTTCGGAAATATTTTCTTCCTGGAAGGGAAAAATCAAACCCCTGCCGGATCGCTGATACCCGGAGATATAGCCGCCGCGGCCAAATTGAAAGAAACGGTTACGGGAGATACCATATGTAATGAAAAATCACCGATAGTATTCGAAAAGGTATCACCTCCGCCACCTATAATGTCCTTTGCAGTGCAACCGAAATCGAAGGGAGATGAAGAAAAAATAATGATCTCCATCAACAGGCTCCTTGAAGAAGACCCTGCCCTCGCTACCTATAGAGATGATCAAACCAAAGAGATCATACTCTCGGGGATGGGACAGGTTCACATAGAGGTTACGATAGAAAAACTGAAGAGGAAATTCGGCGTCGAGGTCAATCTGACTACCCCAAAAGTCCCGTATAGAGAAACTATCAAAGGGAAAACCCAGGTTCAGGGAAAATATAAAAAACAATCGGGTGGAAGAGGTCAGTATGGAGATACCTGGATTGAAATTGAACCTCTCCCCAGGAGTGAAGGTTTCGAATTTGAAAACAAGATAGTGGGTGGCGTTATTCCAAGACAGTATATACCCGCGGTTGAAAAAGGCATTGTGGAGGCAATGGAAGGGGGTGTTCTGGCGGGCTATCCCGTAGTGGATGTAAAGGTTACCCTCTATGACGGTTCCTTCCACGCCGTGGATTCTTCTGAAATGGCATTCAAGATAGCGGGATCGATGGGATTTAAAAAAGGCGTGATGGACTGTCAACCGACTCTTCTGGAACCGATAGTAAATATAGAGATAGAGGTCACTGATGAATATATGGGTGACGTAATAGGAGATTTGAACGGCAGGCGCGGCAAGGTCCTGGGCATGGATACAAGGGGCTCCAATCAGATAATCAAGGGACAGGTTCCCCTGGCGGAGATTCTGACATATGCACCGGATCTGAGATCGATGACCAGCGGAAGAGGAACCTTTACTTACGAGACCTCCCATTACGAGGAAGTTCCTCCTATGATTGCCGAAAAGATAGTAGCTGAATCCAAAAAGGAAGAATAAGGAGTAACTACTCAGTGCCAAAGGCACAAAGGCACAGAGGCACAAAGTTACTTGGCTCGGAGGCTGTCCGAAAACGCACCAAAGTTGTCATTTCGAGTAGAGCGAGAAATCTTATTGTATTGAACATGAGAAGAAGTATATTGATTACTGCGGGAATTATAACGGTGAGTGACAGGGGCTCGCGTGGGGAACGGGAAGATATCAGCGGCAAGGAGGTAAGGAAACTGCTGGAAGGTATCTCCGTAAATGTTGTTGATTACGAGATAATCCCTGACGAAAAAAATATCATTATTAATAAATTAATCGAATATACCGACGAAAGGAAGCTTGATCTTATCGTAACAACGGGGGGAACCGGTGTGAGTCCACGCGATGTGACCCCCGATGCAACCCTTGAAGTTATCGAAAAGGAAATTCCTGGAATGTCGGAGGCTATGCGAAGAGAAAGCGCGGCCGCAACGCCTCACGCGGTGATATCAAGGGCTGTCACCGGAATAAGAAAAAACTCCCTAATCATCAATCTCCCCGGAAGCCCGAAGGGGGCAACGGAAAATCTTACCGCTATCCTCCCCGCCTTGAGACATGCCATAGAAAAGATCAAGGGTGATGAGTCGGAATGCGGGGAATAGAAAAACAGAGGGGAGGGTCAGGGTGAGGGGCAAGGGGAGTTAGAGAGGATTTTAGTAGTAATCATTACTTTTTTCAAACAGCTAAAGTGTTACTATTAGTTCAATTCGTTTCATTGGTTAACCAATATAACTAATTAAACCAACTAAACCAATAGAACATATTTACTATGCGCCTTTTCCTTACACTATTTCCTTAATCTTCTTTGCCAGTTTCTCCAGGGCATAGGGTTTTTGAATGAAATCCTTTATCCCCAACTCCAACACATCTTCAACCCTTTCATCCTGCTTGAAACCGGAAGCCAACAACACCTTTAATTCGGGATCAAATTCTTTCATTTTAATAAACGCTTCCTTACCCGACATCCTGGGCATAACCATATCCAGTAATACCGCCTGTATTTCGTTGTGAGGAAAAAGTGTAATGTCATAATATTTATTTTCACCACCGATCAATAATTGACGATGAAATGTCTTCGGCTTGCGAGTCCTGAGAATCTCTTCAATTTCATCCACGTATCTACCAAAGTAAGGCACGATATCCCATAATCTTTGCCCGTAAGTCTCCTCCGCATCAACCCCGACAGCTTCAACCGCCGCCTGATTCCACTGCGATAACCCTGCCATCCGCATCGATAGCAATCAGCATGGAAGGCATCGACTCTATTATATTGGCGAGGTAACTTTTCAGGTACAGAATCTCTCTTTCTCTTCTTTTCTCCTCCGTTACATCCCGGATTATGGTCTCTATGTGATCCCTGCTTTCATATTCGATTAAAGTGAGTGACAAGAATGCACGGAGTTTATCTCCCATGGCATCAATTAATAACGATTCACAATTCTTCAAGTCCTTGTGTTTCTTCAGCTCTTCAATCAATACAGGTCTATCTTTCTATGGAAAATGTCGCTGTTCCTATCAAAAGGATGGATATCACAACAGCAAAGATAATCCCGAAAAGAGCAAAATGGAATAGTATCCTGGCCTTGATTGATTTCTTAATGAAACCGAAAATCATTCTTTGATAACCTCACTTGCAAGACCCAGAACAGCATCGGAAATCTGAACGTCGATTTTTTTTGCGTATACCAAATTGATGATCATACTGTACTGCAATTGACGAGAGACGGAAATTTCCGCCGGTTTTGCCCCCGAAAGAATTTTCTTGACGACGGCGCCAAGTTCCTTGCCGGAATGGTAAAAATCCGGCGCGTAACCAAATACCGCCCCTTTTCTTCCTCAGAATGCGGAGTTTAAAAAATTTCAAGTTCTTATCATCCACTATCCAGCATCTTCTTCACTTCGTCAAGCATGTTGTCCCTGTGTGTCCCCGGCCAGAAGATGCCCTTGCATTGCGGACACATCCTGAAATCCTTGTAATTTTCAGAAACATAGTCAGGAACAAGTCCCCTAACCTCTTCCCTTGAAACCTCTTTCAACTCTTTGTTACACTTAAGGCAGATACTAAAAAGCTTTCCCTGATCCGGTTTCAGGGAAAGCTTTTGTGTGACTTCCTTTATCTGGTTCTGGACCTGGTCTTCACAGACGATAATCATCTGGCCTGAAAAGCTTCTGCTCGCCATATCCCTTCGTCTTGTAAGGGCAACACGTCCTTCTTTTTGGGCTTTTCTCAAAAAGCTCCTGTCGATATCCCCCATGTAGTAAACGGTATCGTATCCGAGTATTCTCAACCATTTTGTCAATTTGCCAAGTGTTGGGTCTGCCAGAAACTTCATCGCTTTTTAAATACTCGTTTCCTCCGATGGCCGGTCTGAAGGTTCTGTCTCTTCCGCTACCAGGAGACTTTTGCTGCTACTGAGCTTTTTTTCCAGCTCTTTTACCTTTTTATTTAATCTTCTTACCGTCCGTATCAATCTGAACCTCTCCATTATATCCAGAAGTCCGACGAGAATTGCTCCCACGAAAAAGGATATAAAAATCAATAAATAAGTAGCCACAGAGGTATTTATGACTCCATAATATTCGAGCGGAACAGGAGCTGTATTTTTCAACGAAAAGGTTATAACAAACAGCACCAACAACGAAACAATAACAGTATAAATAAACTTCATCCTCGACCTCCTATTTTAATTTCTGGTAACTACTCAGCCACAAAGTCATCAAGGCACAAGGTGTAAAAATTAATTATATTTCTCCCATAATCTGGGGATCTGTTTTCGACTTTTTACGAGTCCATCACCTTTATCATAAATTATGATATGGTTTTAGTGACTTCGTGTCTTGGTGGCTGAATAATTACAATTTCTGAAAATATGGCAATAGCACATCTCGCGTTTTTAAAACATCTTCAGGAATAACCCTCACTTCCCCTAAAACAGTCATGAAGTTAGTGTCACCACTCCATCTTGGGACAACATGCACGTGAACATGATCATCCACTCCTGCACCCGCGGCCCTTCCCAGATTTATTCCTATGTTAAACCCCTCGGAGTTCATTGTCTCCTTTAAGGCCTTAACGGAAGTACTCAGGAGATCAAATATTTCCCGTTTTTCATCGGAAGTCAGATCCTCCAGATTACCGACATGCCTGAAAGGGGCGATCATCAGATGTCCGTTAATATAGGGATATCTATTTATTATAACAAAAGAATACTCCCCTTCATACAGGACAAATTCATCGTTTCTGATTGAATCCTTGCAGAAAATACACCCGTCAGGTTTATCGCTCTTTATGTATTCCATTCTCCAGGGAGCATATAAGCTTTTCATTATTCTTAACGTGTAATTGCAAAGGCTTGAGAGTCACTGAAACACAAATTAAAGCAAACTTGCAAATGTTTTATTGGTTCGATTAGTTAACCAATGAAACGAACGAAACCAATTGAACTAAGTAACTAACGCTTTATCTCTATTATTTTTCCAGTTATCTTATCATTAATCTCAAGTATCCCGATTGTATTGCGGGCCGCAAACTTCCTGTCGATGGCTGAGCCGGGATTAAAAAAAAGAATGTTGTCCCTTACCTCGTTGACAGCATTGTGGGTATGACCATAGACCAGACAATCTATATCATCAAATTCCTTCCTCAACTTTTTCTCCATACCGAAAGGCATACCCCACCCATGAATCAGGCCCACCTTACAACCATTCAGGTCAAGAACCAGCTTGGCGGGAAGCAGGTTCCTCACCTCAGGCGGATCCATGTTGCCATAAACCGCCTTTACCTCTTTTCCTTCGAACACATCGAGAACACTGATATCAATCAGGTCACCGGCATGCAGAATGAGATCGACATCACTGAAATGATCTTGAAAAATTGCCTTGAGTCTTTCATCATAACCCTTGAGATGGGTGTCCGAAATAACCCCTATTTTCACACTTCAACCCTCCGGAAAATTGGGAAGAATTATATAGATATGACATAAAAAGACAAGTATTATTTGTAAGTTTTCGGCTTTCGGTTTCCAGTTTCCAGCAATAACAAGGTGTTAGAGGAAGCTGTTTGCCGATCGAAAAACGCCAATCTATGCTTTCGGTTTGACTTTTCGTATGCGGGCATATAAAGTTGACTCGTTATCCGTTCACTGTCCACCGACAACGGTCAACGGTGAACGGATTTATGCTTTTGTTGTTTTGTGCCTCTTTTATACATGTAAAATCAAACTAAAGTCTTCGCCTAAAGACGAGGGTTTTTCTCCAATCCCCCGAATGGGACAATAACAGGAGTCGAAGAAATGATTGAGGCAACCTTGAACAGGATCGCCGAAAAGATACTTGCACTGGATGAGGCATCACTCACCAGCCTGTGGGAAAAATATAAACAAAGGATGGAGCAGATCGATACCACAAGGGAATGGGAAAAGGCGGCAATTATTTTCTTCATTATCAATTCCGTCAAAGTAAAAAACCAGATTTTCAACGAACATATCCTCGGCTCTCGTGAAAATCACTCCGGTGACAAAAAACCTCCCAAGGGTAAACCTGATTTGAAACTCGTCAAGTAATGGAAAAAGAATTTGCCATAAAGAGAATAAAAGAACTGAGAGAGCAGATCAGCTATCACAACGAGCGGTACTATCAGCTTGATGAACCTGAGATATCCGATGCGGAATATGACGGCCTGATGGCAGAGCTAATCGCTCTGGAGAAGGAATTTTCGGATTATATTGATGTCACAGCCTCTCCCACCCAGCGCGTCGGAGCTGCTCCCCTTGAAAAATTCAATACAGTCACGCATCTCACTCCGATGCTCAGTCTTTCCAACGCATTTTCCGAAGCGGACATCACAGAATTCGATAAACGTATAAAGCGATTTCTGGACAGCAGCAAGAATATTTCTTTTGTGGTTGAACCCAAACTTGACGGTGTGGCCGTTAACCTGATCTATGAAAAAGGGCTGCTGACGGTCGGGTTGACGAGGGGGGATAGCGCTGTGGGAGAAGACATTACACAGAATCTAAAGACGGTTCGATCCATTCCCCTGAAAATCACACAAAACAAAAATGCCCCCATTCCTGAAAAGATTGAAATAAGGGGGGAAGTTTACATGGAGATCGATGCATTCATAAAACTCAACAAGCGCAGGCTGGATGAAGGTGAATCTCCGTTTGCCAATCCTCGAAACGCCGCGGCCGGTTCTTTGCGTCAGCTCGACTCCAAAATAACTGCAAAAAGACCCCTTGACATCTTCTGCTATGGGATAGGCGCACTCACTGGAAAACCTTTCAAAAATCAGTGGGAGGCGCTACAAACCCTTCCGGAATGGGGGCTTAGGGTGAATCCCCACATCAGACAGGCAAAAGACATCCGCCAATGTATCGAGTATTATAACGATATGCTACGTACAAGGCATGAACTCCCCTATGAGATTGATGGTATCGTTATAAAGGTTGACTCACTCGATATTCAGGATCGTCTCGGCGCTGTTTCGAGAAGCCCACGCTGGGCCATTGCCTGTAAATTCCCGGCTATTCAGGAAACAACAGTAATAGAAAATATCATAATACAGGTTGGACGAACAGGAGTACTCACCCCCGTGGCCCTGATGAAGCCGGTCAGGGTAGGCGGAGCGATGGTCAGCCGGGCGACCCTCCACAATCAGGATGAGATAGACAAAAAGGATATACGGATTGGAGACACGGTAATCATCCAGCGCGCCGGTGATGTAATACCAGAGGTTGTAAAGGTTATAGAATCAAAGAGGAACGGTAGAGAGAAGGTATTCAGGATACCTGATACCTGCCCCGAATGCGGGTCCGGAGTTGTGCGGCTTGAGGGTGAAGCCGCCCACAGGTGTATCGGTCTTTCCTGCCCTGCCCGGATCAGGGAAAACATCAAACATTTCGCGTCCAGAGGCGGCATGGATATAGAGGGTCTGGGGGTCAAGCTGGTTTCGCAGTTGTTCGATACAAAAACCATCGAAGATCCTGCCGATCTCTACTCCCTCACCCTGGAAAAACTGACAGAACTTGAACGGATGGCGGATAAATCCGCAATGAATCTCCTGCAGGCGCTGGAACAATCGAAAAATCCCCCTCTGGAGAAGTTTATCTTCGCCTTGGGAATCAGGCATGTGGGGGAACACATTGCCAGAATTCTTACTAAAGAATTCAAGACCGTTGATGCATTGATAAGTGCAACTGAAGAGAAACTGAAAGCAATAAGGGGGGTTGGATCTGAAATTGCCGAAAGTATAACCAGATTTTTCCGTGAGCCATCCAACCTTAAGGTGATAAAAAAGCTCAAAGAAGCAGGTGTCAAACCGCAGGAAACAGTTCATAAAGAATCAGCAAATCTTTCAGGAAAATCTTTTGTTTTTACGGGTACCCTGAAGAGCCTTGCCA
>JADFWA010000090.1 GCA_015222855.1 Pseudomonadota bacterium
ACATCTCCGGCGGGTTATATCTTTTGATCAGGGCGTAGGGGAAATATGTTTCGGGGTTGAGATCCTCTGCCTTTATGATATCTGATATCCTCATCTCTGAAGAGTACTCATACTTTCCCGGACGTGTTACATTTCCAAACAGATATACCGCATTTGTGTCCTCCTTAATGACGGGGAATATCCTTACGACATCTCCATCCTGCAGCGTAAAAGGCCTCTTCTCCTTTTTTAATCCATCCAGAGACATATCCAGGATGATTCTTTCCCTGTTTTCAAGGTACCGCTGGATTTGTATCTGCTCGGAATATGCGGAAGGTTTGATACCACCCGCAAGTTTCAGCGCATTTAACAGGCTTTTTTCTTTCTTCAGTTCATAGACTGCGGGGACCTTGACATCGCCACCTATGGCCACAACTGTCTCAGCCTTTGGCACGAATATGATATCCCCCGGTTCCAGTCTCATGTCTTTTGAATTGTCTCCCTTCAGGATAAGGTCGTACAGATCAAAGGTCGTTATTATCTTGTTGCGTCTTCTTAGCTGAATATTTCTCATCGAACCGAGTGTATCGGGCCCCCTCGCATATATAAGGGCATTCAAAATGGTGTCAAAGGCGCTGACCGTATAAGCGCCAGACTTTTTAACAGAGCCAACCACGAAAATGGTGATGCTCCTTAATTTTCCCATTGTAACGTTAACATTCACACCGGTAATCGATTCTGCTTCACGTTTTATCAGTTCCTGCAACTGCTTATAGGTAAGGCCGGCCACCTGGATGGTGCCTATCTGCGGAAGCTGTATGCTTCCATCCCTCTGCACGGTAAGGGTATATTGCTCGTTAATCCTTCCCCAGAGCTGTACCACGATATTATCATCAGGACCGATAATGTAATCTGTAGATACAGGCATATTTGACGGTGGGGTGAAAGATGCTGGACCGGCAGAGAAGAGCTGCTGACCAAAAACACGCAGACCGCCGGGGAATGCGCTCGATATTTTCGGTTTTGAGAGCTCGGCTTCTTCCTTTACTTCCTCAAGGGGCGCTACTTCCTCCGGGGGCAAGGTTTTTTCAGGCAAAACCACTTCCTGTACTTTTTCTTTCTCCTTAAGCTTTTCCAACCCCTCTTTTACTTCTGCTGGAGTAATTGCGCCTTCCTTCTGACGGGTTTTAAGAAGTTTCTCTCCCTCAGACGTCGGCTTACCCTCGGGAGACACATATTTTTTCGCTTCAGGATGGGTTTTTAGATATTTTTGGGCATCAGCCGGGCTTACATCCCGGGGAAAAGCCGGATTTGCCGCCAAAATCAGGCTCAGGATAACGATCAATAAAAAAATGGGCTTTCTCATAAATTTTAACCTCGCTATTTTTTGTTCCACAGTTTCATATATTTTTTCAGCTTTTCAAGCCTTTCAGCATCTTCATTTTTCTTTAAATTGCCCGCATATTCCATGATAAACGCTAAAAATACAGCCATAAAAAAAGCAACAATGACAGACAGGATACAGATCTGCGCCCGCTTGGGCTTGAACCTCTTTTCCGGGACAAACGGAGGATCTATGACGTTAAAGCCATAGTATTTCTGGACCTTCGCCAGGGTCTCTTTCTCCACATACTGCGCTATTATCTCGGCCAGCTTTGTTCTCAGAAGCGGATCGGTCGTGGTTATCAATTGTTCCTGAAGCGCCTTGCTCTGTATTGCAACGTTTTCAAGTGACTGCTGTCGCAAAAATTCACTCATGCCGGCGACATAGTAATTAAGCAGCTTTTGGGCCACCGCCGGATCGGAAAAAAGGAATCCAAGTTTCAGGACGCCATTTTTTTTGTCCGGTTTGATCTCCAGCATCCCTTGCATGGATTTATATGCATCCTGGATGGTGGGAGGTTCTTCAGTCTTCCATGTTTTTGTTTTTTCATCCCAGGAATCTTTATAAATAATCGGCATTAATTTGTGTTTTTCGACCAGATCATTGGTCAGTTCACGACTTTTAAGGACAATCTCAAACTTTTCCAGAGACCCTGCCCCTCCGATGCCGACCTGAGACGCAACCATTGCGCCGAACCCACCCAGGGCAGACAGGCGGCTGCTCAAGGATGCCTTTTCCTGCTCAATCGGGGTGATGGTGCATTCGGAACGGTATATATTGGTCAACATTAAACTGTATATCACAGCAGCCACACCTGCGATAAAGACAAGGAAAAAGATCATCCATTTGTGCTTTAGAAGGACAATTACATAGTCCAAAAGATTGATTTCGTCCTCGCAGGGTGGATAATTTTCCGGGCATTGTTGCTGATTGGGTTCTTGGTTAGTCATTTTTTTCTCCAGTAAGTATAGGATTAAGGGATTAGGGATTAATCCCATAATCCTTTAATC
>JADFWA010000091.1 GCA_015222855.1 Pseudomonadota bacterium
AAAACCCCTATCAGCAATCCGGCCATGGCGCCCCACACCCCCCGTTTTGACGCCCCGTATTTTTTTGCCCCGCCCGCGGGAACCACATAGTCCAGAATAGTCACCAGTATCGTCAAGCCCGCCATAATAATCAAAAATGTCGAGCTGAATGGTTCCCAGTTTTTGGCGCAGGAGAGAATGATTAAGGACAGGAAGCTGATGGAAGGCCCTGGGATGACAGGTAAAATGCAACCGATAAGACCTGCCAGCGCGAGAAGCAATCCGAAGATTATTAATGTGATTGTCAAAGTTGTGTGCTCCTCAGTTTATGGGAATTCTTTTTACACGTTCTGTGTCCAGTTTCCTTTCGCCGTCTTTTTCCAGGAGAGATGGCCTTATTATGTTCCGGCGTATAATCCGCTGGTACGGGGCTGTGGACTTTCCCGCATCTTCGTTCTCAATTTTTCCCGGTGTCCCCACACCCGCATTACAGGGATTAAATCTTACTATCACTATATCGGTAATACCCATTCGGTTTATGGCTACATAGTCCACTATCTCTGGCTTGTTGGTCGTCAAGGCGAATATCTCCCCGTTTTCATCGGCCTTTAACCCTTCCTTTTGAATCTCCACCCACTTTTCCGGGGTGGTTATGTGATAAAAATAGACGTTGAACAGGCTGTCTATATAATCATCAAGGGCCGGCATGATTTTTATATACTCCTTTTTTATGCGGGATAGTCCCGGTACTTATAAGGGTTTTTTTGAATATCCAGGTGTTTTGACAGGACGAAACTCTCGGGGAATTTGGGTTTTGAAAGATAGGGCAGGGAGTCTTTCTTGAAAGCTTTCAATAATTCTTTAGAAACGCCCTCTTTTTCCTGGTTTTTGACAAAAGGTCTCTCTAATTTATATTCGAACTGGATTTCACTTCCAAAGATTTTTTGAACCTCTTCAAAATCTTCCCGACGGGCAAAGTACTCCGGTTTAACCTCAACATTTATCTTAATGAACAGGGCAACTTTGCTTGTGTCGTCGGCGATTGGGCGTGAGTCATCCCATATTTCCATAACCAGTTTATTGGGAAGTGGAATTTCTTCAACCAGTTTCATAATTGTTTTGATCTCCTGTTTTTATTGTTTCCATTCGGGGAATGGAGAAAAACTTACCTCTAGACAAAGACTTTAGTTTGGTTTTATATGTATGATACAGGCACAAAGTGGCAAAGGCACAGAGGCACAAAGAAAAAATGTAATATTTCTTTGAGATGTTTGCATAATGCCCATAATGTCATTGCGGGCGTAGCGAAGCAACCCCTAACTTCGCGTAATCATATAAGATTGGCGCATCGCTTTGCTCCTCGCAATGACCAGAAATGTGGTTATGCGAACCCCTTCCTTTGTGCCTTTGTAACTATGTGCCTTTGTGCCTCATGCTATCGGCTTTAGCCGATAGCAGTTTGCTCTTGACCTAAGTTTCATTTTTCATATATAATAATTAGTTAAGAGAAAGTTTCCAGCTTTTCCTTTAGCACATCTGAAGATTGGAGTGTCAAGTAAAAAAATGATCCTGATTATTGATTTTGGTTCCCAGTACAACCAGCTTATCGCCAGGCGTGTGCGTGAGCATCATGTCTACTGCCGGATAGAACCTCCCGAAATGGATATTGAGCGGATTCGCGCGCTTGCTCCGGAAGGGATTATACTGTCCGGAGGCCCGGCAAGTATTTACGAGAAGGGGAGTCCCAGGGTAGACAGGGGCATTTTTAATCTGGGGATTCCGATTCTCGGCATCTGTTACGGCATGCAGTACATGGTCGATTCTCTGGGGGGTGAGGTAGTAGGCGCCCAAAAGAGGGAATACGGGTTTGCTGAGCTTCATACAAAGGGTACCGGAGGCATTTTCGATGGTATCGAAAAGAAGACCAAATGCTGGATGAGCCATGGTGACACCATTGGAAAACTGCCGCCAGGTTTCAAGATAACCGCATCCACCCCGGACACTAAAGTCGCGGCCTTGGAAAACAGAAAGAAAAACTTTTACGGCCTGCAATTTCACCCGGAAGTGGTCCACACGCCGGAAGGGAAGAGGATGTTGAAGAATTTCCTCCTGCAGATATGTGGGTGCAAGAAAAGCTGGACTATGAAATCCTTTGTCAAAGACTCGATCCGGGAGATAAAAGCGGAGGTTGGAGACAAGAAGATAATCCTGGGGTTAAGCGGTGGTGTGGACTCATCCGTTGCCGCCCTTCTTTTGCATTGCGCCATCGGAGATCACCTGACCTGTATTTTTGTGGATAACGGCCTGTTGAGACAGGATGAGGCCAAAAAGGTAAGGTTTGTTTTCAAAAGGGATTTAAAAGTCAATTTAAGGTTTGTCAACGCGAAGAGAGAGTTTCTGGATGGGTTAAAGGGGGTTGTAGATCCCGAGAGGAAGCGAAAGATTATAGGACGCATATTTATTAAGGTCTTTGAAAGAGAGGCCCGAAAGATTAAGGGAGCTGAATTTCTGGCACAGGGAACTCTCTATCCCGACTTAATTGAATCCCGGTCGGCCTTTGGAGGCCCCAGCGCCGTTATCAAGTCGCACCATAATGTGGGAGGGCTCCCGAAAAACATGAAACTCAAACTCGTTGAGCCGCTCAAGCATCTATTCAAGGATGAAGTCCGCCTCCTTGGAAAAGAGCTTGGTCTACCGGAAGACCTCATCTGGAGGCAGCCGTTTCCCGGCCCCGGTCTCGCCGTTCGGATCCTCGGTGACGTCACCGATCGAAGACTCTCCATCCTGCGCAAGGCCGATGCCATTCTCATTGAGGAAATAAAGGCAAATAATTTCTACAGGAAGATGTGGCAGTCTTTTGCCGTCCTCCTTCCCCTGAAAAGCGTGGGAATCATGGGAGACCAGAGGACCTATGAACACATCGTGGCGATCAGGGCGGTAACAAGCGACGATGCCATGACCGCGGACTGGGCGAAACTGCCCCATTCCCTTCTCGGCAAGATATCCAACCGGATAATCAATGAGGTAAGGGGCATAAACCGTGTGGTCTATGACACCAGCTCAAAGCCGCCAAGTACTATTGAGTGGGAATAAAATACTCTGCCTGCAAAGCGGGGCATCCAAAACAATTTTTTCACCCCTTGAGTGGGTATCCAAAATAATCTCCTCCCCCTTGAGGGGGAGGACTAAGGTGGGGGTGAAGAACACAATTAAAATTCCCCCCTGCCCCCCTTTAGTAAAGGGGGGGTAAGGAAGGAGCTAAATGTTTTAGTCATGATAGAATTCTTTAAGATGAGCGGAAGCGGGAACGATTTTATCTTGATTGACAACAGGGACAATACGCTTTCCGTGGTGAATTTGGAAGAGTTTGTGAAGAAGGTGTGTGAAAGGAAGATTTCTGTAGGGGCGGACGGCTTGATTGTCATAGAGGACTCCGACAGGGCCGATTTCCGCTGGCGCTTTTTTAATGCCGATGGGAGCGAGGTGGAGATGTGCGGAAATGGGGGCAGATGTGCCGCCCGCTTCGCCTTTCTGAAAGGCATCGCACAGGAAAACCTCTCTTTTGAGACCGTGGCGGGTATAATCGACGCCGAGGTAAGGGGAGATGTGGTCAAGCTGAGACTGACCGATCCCTATGATCTGAAGGTTGATTATTCTATTCCTGTCCGGGATGATTTATATGAGATAAACAGCGTAAACACCGGCGTTCCGCATGTGGTGCGCTTCGTTGATGATCTTGATTCTTACGATGTGTTCAACTATGGCGGGCTGATTCGTTACCATGACGAATATCGGCCCGCGGGGACAAACGCCAATTTTGTCCAGGTCATAGACAGGAATACAGTCAGGTTGAGAACCTATGAAAGAGGTGTCGAGGATGAGACGCTGGCCTGTGGTACGGGCGCCGTGGCATCGGCGTTGATATCATCCTGGAAAGGCCAGGTTGATTCACCCGTTGACGTTAAAGTGAAAAGCGGCGAAACACTGAAGATATATTTTGAGAAAACGGACAGTGGTTTTGAAAAGGTCTACCTGGAGGGGGGAACCACGGTAGTATATCAGGGTCTCCTCTGGGAAGAGGCGTATAAATAATGAAGAGTGAAGAGTTAAGAGTGAAAAGTGAAAAGTGATGAGAGAAAAGGAGAAGAAAAAATTGCAGGTAGCTGAAAGATTGACAAAAATCCCCCCGTATCTTTTTATGGAGTTGAGAAAGAAGATAGCAAAAGCAAAGGCCGAGGGGGTGGATGTTATAAGTCTCGCAATCGGTGATCCTGTGGAACCGACGCCTGATGGTATCATTGAGGAGCTTTACCTGCAGGCGAAGGACCCGGAGAATCACCGTTATCCGACGGATGAGGAAAAGGGTATGTTCTCCTTCAGGGAGGAGATCGCCCGCTGGTATCTGGAGAGATACGGTGTTTCATTGAATCCAGATGATGAGATTCTGGGTCTCATTGGTTCCAAGGAGGGTTGCCACCATTTTGTTCTGGGCAGGATAAATCCCGGAGATGTCGTTCTGATGACGGATCCCGGTTATCCCGCTTACAGGTCAAGTATACTTATGGGTGGGGGAGAGCCCTATTCCATGCCGATCCTGGAAAAGAATGATTATCTGCCGGTCTTTGAGGATATCCCCGCCGATATCGTCAAGAGGGCAAGGGGGATGTTCCTGTGTTATCCCAATAACCCAACCGGTGCCTGTGCCACGAGGGATTTTTTTGATCATGTGGTGAAATTCGCCAAAGAGAATGACATCGCCGTATGTCATGACAATCCTTACAGCGAAATAGTGTTTGACGGACAGGAGAGGTTGAGCTTTCTGTCTGCCGAGGGGGCGAAGGACGTGGGTGTTGAGCTGAATTCGCTCTCCAAGCCTTACAATATGACCGGCTGGAGGATCGGGATGGCCATGGGGAATCCCGATCTCATCGCGGCGATAAGCAAGGTTAAGGAAAATACCGATTCCGGCGTTTTCAATCCGATTCAGTACGCGGGTATCCGTGCCCTGAAAAACGAAGGGGCGAATATCGAGAATATGCTCAATATCTATGCGCGAAGACGGGATTTGGTATTGAAAACCATAGACCGCATTGGGATTTCATTTAAACCCCCCAGGGGGACATTTTATCTCTGGGTTCCGACGCCGGATGGAATGAGTTCTCTGGATTTTACCAATCTGTTGTTTGAGAAGGCCGCCGTGGTGGTTGCGGCAGGTACGGCATACGGAGAACATGGAGAGGGGTATATCAGGATATCACTTACGGTAAGCGATGAGAGATTGAAAGAGGCGATGGAACGGATTGAAAGGGAATTTGCGTAGAATTGCCCCCTCCCCTAACCCCTCCCACAGGGGGAGGGGAATTCAGAAGGTTTTCCTCCCCCTTGATGGGAGGGCAGGGTGGGGGTGAATGAGTTACGAAAAAAAGTAATTTGGAAATGATAAAATATGATCGCTATTGTCGACTATCGCGCGGGCAATCTGACCAGTGTTGCCCGTGCACTCCATTTTCTTGAAAAACCTTGCCGGATTACCAGTGACCCGGATGAACTGCGAAAGGCGGACAGTATTATCT
>JADFWA010000092.1 GCA_015222855.1 Pseudomonadota bacterium
GTATTATCATGGGGACGGATAAAAGATTATGTTCAATATGCGCGTGGAGGGAAACCTGTCAGAAGAGATTCAGCGTTACAACCGATTCTGCCGGCAATGTCCACTGTCCCGATTTTACCAGGGACCTTGCTATAAAGGATGAAGATATTGAAGAGGCGGAAAAGAAGTATAGCGGGTAATCAGTTGTCAGGGATCAGGAGAAAAATCCTCGTGTTTAGGCGAAGCAACCGGTCGGGTATAAAACCCGACCCTACAATTTTGTAGGGTGGCATTTTATATGCCGCCGCATTCGGTTATGTGTAATAGAGGCACAGAGGAAGAAAATTTAAATATCAAATATCAAAATTAAAAATCATTTTACTTTTAAATTTTGCATTTTGATATTTGATATCTCTTTGTGCCTTTGTGCCTCAAGCTATCGGCTTTAGCCGATAGCGGCGTATAAACGGGTTGGCCTTTTGGCCAACTTTTTTAGTATCAGAAAGTGGTGTAGTAAAAGATGAAAGAAAGGTTGGCAGGATTACTGGAAAATTCGATTAAAACCTGTTCCGACAAAGGGCTGTTCGAGACAGGAGAGATTCCATCTATAGAACTGGAGATGACAAAAAATGCCGCGCACGGTGACTATGCATCCAATGTGGCCATGATACTTGCTTCCAGTGCCAGGGAAAACCCCCGTAAGATAGCGGAGGCCATTGTTGCAAATATCACTGATACCGAAAATATACTGGACAAAATGGAGGTTGCAGGCCCAGGTTTTATCAATTTTTTTATCGGAAAGGATGTATGGTCTGCCCTCCTGGAAGAAGTGGATGAACTGTGTGATCGTTACGGAGAATCCGATTTCGGAAAAGGCAAAAGAGTACAGGTAGAATTCGTCAGCGCGAACCCGACAGGGCCGCTTCACATAGGACATGCAAGGGGCGCTGTTATCGGTGATGTCATTGCCAATATCCTGGAGTCGACAGGATATTCTGTTTTCAGGGAGTATTATATTAATGATGCAGGCAGGCAGATGGATATTCTGGGAAAATCTGTTTTCCTTCGCTATCTGGAGATTTTGGGGAAGGAAGTTGATTTTCCCATGGAGTGTTACCAGGGAAAATACATTAACGATCTGGCCGAAGAATTATTTGAAGAGTGTGGTGATGAGTATCTCGCAAAGGATGAAGAAGATGCCATCCTTGTTTTTACCGATTATGCCGTCGAATCTATCTTGAGCGGAATAAAAGAGGATTTGAATGCCTTCGGTGTTGTTTTTGATTGTTATTTCAGTGAGAAAGAACTTTATAAGGATGACGGCGTTACAGAGTTGCTTGCAGAGCTTCAGAAAAAAGAGTTTGTCTATGAAGAGGGGGAAGCCCTCTGGTTCAAGACGACGGATTTCGGTGACGAAAAGGACAGGGTGGTGGTCAGGGAAAATGGTGAACCGACCTATTTTGCCGCCGATATCGCCTATCACCGGGACAAGTATTCAAGAGGATTCGATAAGGTTATAGATATCTGGGGAGCTGATCATCATGGCTATATCCCCAGGATGTATGCCGGAATTCATGCCCTTGGTAAGGAAAAAGATGCCCTGGAGATTATTCTGGTGCAACTGGTTAGTCTCTTGAGGAGTGGAAAACCTGTATCCATGTCTACGCGGGGCGGAGAATTCGTAACGTTGCGGGAAGTTGTCGATGAGGTGGGAAGAGACGCGGCAAGATATAACTTTCTCATGAGGCGGTCAGACAGCCCCCTTGATTTTGATCTGGAACTTGCGAAGAGGAAGTCAAATGAGAACCCTGTTTATTATGTTCAATACGCGCATGCCAGGATATCCAGCATTATGAGACTGGCCCACAGTCGTGGTTATGAAATTCCCGGCTTCGGTGATATAGATTTGGGTCTCCTGACGCTTCCTGAGGAGATTGCCTTGATCAAGGAGGTTACCAGGTTTTCGGAAGTGGTTGAAGGAAGCGCGAGGGAGCTTGAGCCCCATCGTCTCACATTTTATCTGAATGATCTTGCCTCCATTTTTCATAGTTATTATAACAAGAACAGGGTGATTTCTGATGATTCAGAATTGAGTATGGCAAGGCTTTTTCTGGTTAAATCCGTCCGTATAGTATTGAAAAACGCATTGAGACTTTTGGGTGTTTCAGCCCCGGAGAGAATGTGAGGTTTTGGTTAGTTGGTTTAGTTAGTCCGATTGGTTCAATTGGTTTCATTGTCTTAACCAACCCAACTAAACCGGAGGAAAGCAGATGTCTTCCCGAGGGGTAAGAGATTTTGAATTCAGGCTGGGTAAACTGGGATTGATTCTGTTTATCTTCGGGATTTCCCTTTTCTTGCTGGTTGCCTTTATTTTTGGTGTTATAGTTGGGCAGAATATTGAAAGCTACCCGGAGAAGATCGCGAGAGGTATCCCCGGCATAACAAGGCAGAAGATTGCCGAAAGGTCGGTTGATGCCGGAAGGGTGGCAAAGAAAGAAAAAAGCGATTTAAAACTCACCTTTTATGATACTCTGACCAGGAAAAGAGAAGAGTCGAGGAAGGAAAAAGAGAAGAACCCCCCTCCTGTTAAGGGAAAATATATGATACAAGTGGCCTCTTTTAAGGATAAAAAGAGGGCGGAGACACTTCAGAAAAAGCTGTTGAATATGGGTTACGATCCCGTGGTCGATGTGATTGAATTGAACTCAAAGGGGAAATGGTTTCGTGTCCAGTTGAAAGGTTTTAAAACCGGCAGGGATGCAAAAGAGGTGGCGAAAATCTTGGAA
>JADFWA010000010.1 GCA_015222855.1 Pseudomonadota bacterium
CATCCCGTAGGACAGCCGTCTCGGCTGTCTAAGCGATTCACCATTATGGACAGGCGGGACGCCTGTCCTACTGTGTTGGAAGGTCAATGTCTATTTTGGGGAGAAATAGTGTCAGAAATTACGGTGTTTCTTTTAATACCAAGTTACATTCTTTTTTACCTTAGAGTCTGTCCTACCCCCGTGGTAGGTCGGGCGTCTCGCCCGACAGAGTCGTCTTTGAATGCAACTTTGTATAAGTCCTTCTTTATTACTTTCCTACCCTTGGCAGACTCGCAAAAAGTCACGTGATTAGATAAATTAACCTTAAACGCTAATGTAACTATTTGTAAATACTGGATTCCTGCCTGCGCGGGAATGACAAAAGTGTTTGATCTCGACTTTTTACGAGTCCATCACTCTTAACACTTCGTAAGATTCCCCGCAACAAGCTTTCGGAGCTTCAAATTTTATTTATATTGACAAAAAGTTTATCAGTATTGTATAGTACTTTGTTGTTTTGGACTTGTAATGACAATTGTCAAAATTGAAGGATCAGAAAAATCTTTTTGCTTAAAGAGCACGGGGGATTGATAGTTATGGAAAAGATCAGGGTTGCAATTGTAGGGATAGGAAATTGTGCATCCTCTTTGATTCAGGGAATTGAATATTATAAGACAAAAATGGAAAAGGACATAATCGGTTTAATGCACTGGGATATCGGCGGCTACAAGCCGTATGATATTGAGATTGCCGCGGCCTTCGATATTGATAAGAGAAAAGTCGGTAAGGATGTATCAGAAGCCATTTTTCAGCCCCCCAACTGCACTGCAGTCTTTCATAAGGATGTCCCGAAAAAAGGAACGATTGTCCGGATGGGTAAGGTCCTGGACGGTTTTGCAGATCACATGAAGAATTACGATGAAAAAAAGGCCTTCCTTTTATCCGATGAGAAAGAGGCAAGTAAAGAGGATGTTGTGAGGGAACTCAGAGAATCCGGTACAGAAATCCTTCTAAATTACCTTCCCGTAGGTTCTGAAGAAGCAACAAATTTTTATGCTGAATGTGCACTTGATGCCGGTGTGGGTTTTATAAATAACATACCTGTTTTTATAGCCAGCGATCCGGAATGGGCCAGGCGATTTGAAGATAAGGAGATACCGATTATCGGGGACGATGTAAAATCCCAGCTCGGTGCTACCATTGTGCATCGGGTATTAACAGATCTCTTTAAAAAGAGAGGGGTGAAGCTTGAGCGAACATACCAGTTGAATACCGGTGGAAACACAGATTTTCTGAACATGCTCGACAGAAATCGTCTTATTTCCAAGAAAGAATCCAAGACAGAGGCCGTACAATCTCAAGCCAAAAACCGTCTGGAAGATGAAAATATTCACATCGGCCCCAGTGACTGGGTGGCGTGGCAGCAAGACAATAAGATATGCTTTATCCGAATGGAAGGCAAACTCTTTGGAGATATACCCATGAACCTTGAACTCAGGCTTTCAGTGGAAGATTCACCCAATTCCGGAGGGGTGGTAATAGACGCTATAAGGTGTTGCAAGCTGGCACTTGAGAGAGGTAAGGGAGGAATTCTGTATTCTCCTTCTGCCTATTTTATGAAACACCCTCCTAAACAGTTCACTGATGATGAGGCATACGGAATGACCGAGGAATTTATTGCAGGAAAAAGGAAAGATTAATGAAAAGCGGAAGGTTAGATTATGAAATGCCTGATCATTGCAGGTGGTAAGGGAAGTAGGTTATCGAAACGGGGAGATTCAAAGCCCCTCGTTCCGCTTCTTGGACTTCCCCTTATCGAACGTGTGATATTAACGGCAAGTAAAAGTGGCCTTGATGACTTCCATGTTGTTACGGGGTACAATGGTGAAAAAGTAAGACAGCATCTCACCAGATTCAGCCAGGCCAGAAATATTAAGATAAATCATATCACTAACGAGGAATGGGAAAAGGAAAATGGTTTATCTGTTCTTAAGGCGAAGGATTTCTTAAATGATAACTTTATTCTGTTAATGGGAGACCACATCTTTGATGAAGACATCCTTAAGAGATTAAAAGGTGAGCGGCTGCAAAGTGGTGAGGTCATATTAGCAGTCGACTATAACACAAGTTCAAATAGTTTAGTTGACATTGATGATGTTACAAAAGTTCTTGTAGAAAATGGCAAAGTCAAAGATATAGGGAAGAATCTTACAGGGCATAATGCATACGATACGGGAATATTTCTCTGTTCACCGGCGATCTTTACAGCGATTGAGACAAGTATTGCCCGTAATAATGACAGCACCCTTTCCGGAGCTATAAGGTTAATGTCCGAAGATGGTAAGGTTAGAACCTTTGACATTAGAAATGGCTTCTGGATAGATGTGGATGACGAAGAAACTTTTCACAAAGCAGAAAGGGTGCTGATAAATAAATTAAAGAAGCCTTCCGACGGTCCTGTATCAAGATATCTTAACAGACCCCTCTCTTTTATAACTTCAAAGTATCTCGTAAAAACCAGTATTACCCCAAACCAGATATCATTCTTTTCTTTCGTCCTTTCTTTGATAGCCTCGGCCTTTTTCCTCTTGGGCAACTATATGGCTCTTGCCACTGGTGGGGTTCTTGTCCAGGTAGCTTCAATAATCGACGGCTGTGATGGAGAAGTCGCACGGTTGAAACATCAAGAGAGTGATTTTGGTGGATGGTTTGATGCCGTTTTAGACCGGTATGCGGATGCGTTTATCCTTTTGGGATTGACCTGCTATACTTTAGTACCAGGGTATAATTTTCTTCCTTTATTTATCGGGTTTATGGCTATTATCGGTTCGTTTATGAATAGCTATACGGCTGATAAATATGATGGTCTCATGAAAAAACTGCTTGGTGAGGGAAAGAGTTATTTTAGAATGGGACGTGATGTCAGGATGTTCATAGTATTCATCGGAGCCATAGTTAATCAGGCATTTTTGACACTTCTTTTCCTCGCACTATTGATGAATATAGAGAATATTAGGCGAGTAGTAGTCTGTTATAAAAGTGAATAGTGTAGCCTGTGTAAAGAAAAAGATAGAGGAGGTTATCGTGAGCTCCGCCGTTTCTGAAGATCCGGTACATTCAAAGAATACCCTGAAGTGGCTGTTGAAGTTTGATCCAGATGCTGATGAGGCATTGCAGATTGCCGCTCTTGGACACGATATTGAGAGGGCAGTGGAGGAGCGGAAAGTTAGGCGTAAGGATTATGAGAGTTACGATGAGTTTAAAAAAGCACATGCTTTGAAGAGTGCTGAGATATTGAGAGAGATCATGGATGAATGCCGTTCGAGTAGAAAACTTACTGAGGATGTATATAATCTCATTTGCCTTCATGAAAGGGGAGGTCACAACAGGGCTAACCTGTTAAGGGATGCGGACAGTATCTCTTTTTTTGATGTCAATCTCTCCTTTTACTTTACACGTAATGGGGTAGAAGAGACAAAAGAGAGATATCTGTGGGGCTACAGGAAATTGTCGGATAGTCTGAAGGCAATTGTGGCAGATTTTAATTACGAAGACAAGGAACTGGATTCTCTTGTAAAAAGCTGGATTGCAGATTTTAACTCGACGTAATTAAACCCAGATTTTGCAGTAGAGACCGTAGCGAGACGAAGAAAACCGCTACGAACCGCGTAGTTGGAGCGATTTTGCGACGCAGGTATATCCATAGATATGTTGAGGAACAAAATCGTACAACAATCGGTGCAGCAAGGATTTTCAAGTCGCAGTAGGTGGCTACTGCAAAATCTGGGTTAAAGACCACTCTTCTTACCACAATAAGGACAGAAAGTGAAATCTCCCCCCAATTTTCGGCCGCAATAGCGGCATCGAGTATCACCCATTGCCATTGTTCTGCCTTCCTCATCAAAAACCAGGCCGCAATTTTCGCACATGAGAACCGCTTCACCACGCCTGACCGGGAAAAGCGGGATAAAAAACAGACTCAGATAATGATCAACCCTCTTCAGCCAGGCTGCGTAGTGACCGCAGGAAGGGCATAGCCTTGGAGTGTCACCGATCCGTCTGGTCCTTGGTTGAATGCCGCCGATGAAAAAAAACATTCTCCGCTCCAGTTCTTAGGACATCGATCATCTTGCCATGTATCTTCCTGTTTGTAGCGAGTATGTGGGGGGACTTCAGGCAGTAATCTTTCCCGAAAATCTCGGTAACCAGTCCGCCCGCCTCCTCTACCAGAAGCCATCCGGCGGCGGTATCCCAGGGATTTAACCTCAGTTCCCAGAATCCGTCGAAGCGGCCCGCCGCTATGTATGCCAGGTCAAGCGCCGCTGAACCAGCACGGCGAATGGCCATGACCTTAGTGGCCATTTCATTAAAATAATTGAGATTGTTGTCCGGGTTTTCACGAATATCATAGGGAAAACCGGTGGCCAGAAGACTTCTTGAAAGTTCCGTGGTGTCCGAAACGGAAATCCTTTCACCATTCAGAAAGGCGCCCTCCCCCTTTTCCGCGACAAACATCTCTTCCATCACCGGGTTGTAAATGACCCCGAGGATGATCTCATTTTCCTTTTCCAGGGCGATGGAGACACAGAAGACGGGATACCCGTGGGCATAATTGGTGGTACCGTCAAGCGGGTCTATAATCCACCTGAACTCAGATCCCCTGTCTGTTCCTGCAGATTCCTCCGCCAGGATGTCATGGTGGGGGAATTTCTTGTCAATTCTGGATATCAGCATCTCTTCGGACATCCTGTCCACTTCCGTGACAATGTCAATTTCACCCTTGTATTTTACCGCAAGTGTCTCACCCAGTCTCTCTTTGAGAAAAGTCCCTGCTTCCCTTGCAATGGCTATGGTAAATTCCCTGTAATTACTCATGAGATAAATCTCCAGAAAAGTTGTAAGTTGGACTGAGATATCACTTTCAACGTGGCTTATCAATGTTTAAAATCAGGGGTCAGGAATCGGAAAACGGTTAACGGACTACATGACCGGGTTACCAACTTTTTGTTGCGTGATTGTATATTTGGTGATAAGTACCCCGCTTAACATAAAATAATAAAAACCCGGCCAGGCCTTCGAGTGTGTGAAATCCCATGAAAAATGAAAAAGAAGAATTAAAGCAAGATATAGAAGAGACTGGTCCTGATTTAAAAAAAATCAGGGAATCCAGGGAAATGACGTTAAAAGATGTGTTCGAGTTAACCAGGATCAGAGTCTCAATTCTCCAGGCCATTGAGAATGAAGACTTCCATTTACTTCCTGAACCGGTCTACGCAAGGACATTTATAAAGACCTATACAAAGATGCTGGATATTGACGGTGAAAAGATTCTTTCCCGCTACGAGGGGTACCTTGAACAGAACGAAGTCCCAGACGAAAAGGAAACTGCAAGCAGGAGTTCCTGGTTTAGGTCTCACCGCAGTCTTTTGGTATGGATATTCTCTGTTCTTGTTGTTGCGGTCTTTCTTATTTTCTTTTTCTACCCGAATCACAAGACCAAACAGGAAATTGCCGGAAAACCAACAGGTGAAAGCAAGCTCGTAAAAGATGCTAAGGAGAAAACTGCTGATAAAATAAACAGCAAAACAGAGACTCATGCCACCGCTGATAAAACTGCAAGTAAGCAAGAAGACGTAGCTGAAGAAAAACCCGGCGCCACTCAGGACATCGCCAATTATAAATTGACCATAGAAGCAACTGAAGTGACGTGGTTAAAGATAGCTGAGGGGGATAACCCTCCCGAGGAAATTCTATTGAAACCGGGCGAAAAGATTCATAAAGAAACTCCAGATGGATTTAAAATTTACATCGGGAATGCCGGAGGCGTCAATGTTTCGTTTCAAGGGAAACCCCTTGGTGTATTGGGAGAGCATGGCCAGGTCGTCCATTTGACACTGCCGGAAGATGCCGAAGGCGGAAGATAGACTCGTTTTGGGTTTCAGTAAACATTGTTGATAGCAAATGATATGACCGCAATTCATAGCAAATGATTTGTCCGCTTTTGCGGATTCTGGATAATAGTACTTACGGAGGTGAGTACTATGGAGTTGATTTATTCAGCATCTGCCTGGAGGCGGGCAATGAGAGTACAAGAGGTCATTTTAAAAGCGGTAGCAGGTGAGATCAAGTGGGTTCAGGCTGCTGACATTTTAGGCGTATCCCCGAGGACTATCAGGAGGATGTACAAGTCATATCAGGAATACGGCATTGATGGGTTACTGGATTGCCGGACTTTACGGCCATCCCGACGCAAAATTCCCTACAATGATGTAGAGAAGATTTTGAAGTTATTTCATAAAGAATATTTTGATTTTAACGTCAAGCATTTTCATGAGAAGCTGGTGGAGGATTACGGGATTGAATACAGTTACACTTGGGTAAAAGACCTTTTACAGAGAGGTGGTTATGTAAGTAGAGGGAAAGGCCGTGGGGGTCACCGGAAACGACGGGAACGGAGACCGTTGTTTGGGCAGATGTTACATTTGGACGGGAGTGATCACGAGTGGTTATCATTGTGTCCTGGGCAGCGCCAGATGCTGTTATTGGTGATAGATGATGCCACTGGTAAGAACCTTGCCGGGCGTTTGGAGGAGGCAGAGACGACTAAGGACTGTATGTCTATAATGAAGCAGGTGGTTGAGGAGTACGGGATTCCAGCGCAGCTTTATACAGACAGGGACAGTGTATATTGGCATACCAAGAAGGCCGGAGGAAAGGTTGACCCTGAGAATCTGACACAGTTTGGCAGGGTTATGGATGAGTTGGGAGTAGAAATGATACCCGCTTACTCTCCACAGGCACGAGGCCGGAGTGAGAGATGGAATGGCACCTGGCAGGGGCGGCTGGTTGCAGAGCTTCGAAGGGAGGGTATTGATAATATCGAAGATGCCAACCAATACATCAATGAGGTTTTTTTACCGGACATGAACAGTCGTTTTCCTGTTGAAGCTGCTGAGAGTGGCAGTGCTTTTGTCAGTTCCGGAGATGCGGATTTGGATTTCATTTTTTCTGTGATTCATAGGGGTCGCACAGTATATCTTGACAATACGATAAGGGTGAATGGATTGTCGCTCCAGATTGAGAAGTCTCCTTATCGAGCCAGTTTTGCCAAGTGTAAAGTTGATGTTTATGAGCATTTAGACGACAGTTATTCTGTTATTTGGAAAAGACGGATTCTTGGACGATACAATACTGAAGGTAAACTTATAGGTACGGACAGTAAGTCGACTCACCGGCTTTCCCGGGGTTTAACGCTTTGTGGAATACCAAATGAACAGGAGAAGAGGAAACAAAAACTTTGTTCGACTAAACCTATAAACAATTTTCAAACCGGACATTTCACTTGCTATGAAAACCGGACATTTTGAAATGCTATTGACAGGGTTTCAGTAAACATTTGACAGAGACACTTTGATGTTCTAAAATAAAAAGAGAATAAATTTAGAGGTAAGAATAATATGTTTGGAATAGGAATACCTGAGTTGATTATTGTACTGGTGATAATACTTATCATCTTCGGGGCGGGAAAACTCCCCGAGATAGGCAGCGCCATCGGTAAGGGTATAAAGAACTTTAAAAAGGCCTCGGACGAACCGGAAGAAATAGACGTAACTCCGAAATCCAAGAAAATCGATAAAGATGAAGAGAAACAGGATTGAGTGGTAGCAGTTTGCAGGGATCAACGAACACAGTAAAACGACCCCTGCAAAAATGCATAGCACTCGCTAACTCCATCCGCCTAAGAGACGGACTGCGCTTCAATTGTTAAAATGGAACGTCATCTTCGGGTACCGGTCCTGAAGCCGGAGAAGTCGGGTATGCTGGCGTTTCCATCTCCTGATCTCTTGCCTGTCCCTTTGATTCAAGCATCTGCATATTTGAAGCAACTATCTCCGTGGTGTATCTTTTTATGCCGTCTTTATCTTCCCAGGATCTTGTTTGTATCCTGCCCTCAACATAGACCAGTCTTCCTTTCGCAAGATAGTCTCCGCATATCTCGGCCAGTTTTCCGAAGGTAACTATCCTGTGCCATTCGGTTCTCTGCACCTTCTCACCACTTTTGTCTTTCCATTGCTCACCGGTCGCCAATCTGAAATTTGTAACCATGAGACCATCCGGAGTATATCTGACCTCGGGATCGGCCCCGAGTCTCCCCACCAGGATAACCTTATTGATCATTTCAACCCTCCTCCTTTGTAAAAGTGCAAAAACGAGATTCTGAAATAAATTCAGAATGACAGGTCATTTTACTTTTTAATTTTTCATTTTGATATTTGATATAATCCCTTTGCCTTTAGCCTTTGCCTTTAGCCTTTAGCCTTTAGCCTTTAGCCCTTTGCCCTTTGCCCTTTGCCCTTTGCCCTTTTCTATACACCACTTGTTTAAACTTGGCAATCTGATTTATATTCCACAAAATAGAGATTGACCCTTCCAACACAGTAGGACAGGCGTCCCGCCTGTCCATAATGGTGAATCGCTTAGACA
>JADFWA010000093.1 GCA_015222855.1 Pseudomonadota bacterium
CCTCAGGTTCTGCCATGGGGATTTCCAGACGACTCAAGGAGTATAACCCGAATATAAAGATAGTAGGAGTTGAGCCTTATCTGCGGCATAAGATACAGGGATTGAAGAATATGAAAGAATCCTACCAGCCGGGGATTTTTGATAAAACCCGCCTCGATGAAAAGATAAATATCCTGGACGAGGATGCCTTTGAGATGGCAAGGAAGCTTGCCCGGGAAGAGGGGATTCTGGCGGGGATGAGTTCGGGTGCCGCCATGCATGTGGCCCTGGAAAAGGCAAAGGGGATGAAGGATGGGGTCATTGTGGTGATTTTCCCCGACAGCGGGGAAAGATATCTCTCTACGGAGCTCTTCGCGGATAAGGAAAAAACAACACTCCGTTTGTACAACACGCTGACCAAAAATAAGGAGTTCTTTGAGCCGATAAACTCTAAAGATATTCTTATGTATTCATGCGGTCCGACGGTTCATGAAGTGCCCCACATCGGAAGTTACCGTCGTTTTGTGGTTTCTGATGTCATCAGGAGATACCTGGAATTCAAGGGGTATAAGGTCAGACATGTCACCAACATCACCGATCTGGCCGACAGGTCTATAAAGGGGGCTGACCTGGCCGGTATGGATCTGGGGGAATTTACGAAGCGATATATCGAGGTATTCCTGAAGGATATAGTCAGGCTCAATATCAGACGTGAGGAGGATTATCCGAGGGCGAGCGAAAATGTTGATATCATGCTGGAGCTTGCCGGGAAACTGGTGGAAAAGGGATATGCCTACGAGAAGCTGAAGTCTGTCTATTTCGATATATCAAAGCTTGATGATTACGGTGTGCTCTCCAACATCGATCTGGAAAAGGTCAGGCATGGAAAAACGGTGGATCTTGATTATTACGAAAAGGATAATCCAATGGATTTTACCCTCCTCAAGAGATCAACGCTTGCCGAGTTGAAGAGGGGGATTTATTTCAAGACCAGGTGGGGAAATGTTCGACCGAGCTGGCATCTTGAGTGCGCGGCAATTTCCCTGAAGTATATGGCGGAGACCTTTGATATTCATGCAAGCGGTTCCGATATTATTTTCCCACATTGCGAAAATGTTATGGCCATAGGAAAGGCCGCTACAGGGAAACAGCTTGCCAATTACTGGCTCAACACCGAGCTTGTCATGATGGAAGGGAAAAAGATGTCCCGCTCTCTGGACAATTTCTTTACCATGGAAGATCTGGAGAAGAAAGAATATGGGGGAAAAGATGTCAGATATTTTCTGCTCAGTTCCCATTACAGAAAGCCGCTCAATTTCTCTTTTGGCGCTCTGGATACGGCGAGAAATACCGTCAATAATCTGAATGGGTTTATCCAGAGGCTTATTCACTTTACTCCGGGAGAGGGCTTCCCTGATGTTGACCAGTTTGTTTATGATGTTAAGCACGGATTTACAGAGGCGATGGACGATGATTTCAATATATCGGCTGCCCTTGCCTCCATTTTTGACTTTGTGAAGAAGGTCAATCTCCCGCTGGCCGGAGGTCAACTGAACAAAAAGGAGAGGGATAAAATCCTTGATGTAATGCGGGGCATAGATTCTGTGCTGGGGATCATGAACTTTGAGGAAGAGGCGCTGAGTGAGGAGGTCGAAAGGCTTTTGAAAGAGAGGGAAGAATTTCGAAAGGCCGGGAACTGGGAAGAATCCGACCGGATAAGAGACAAACTTGAAGAGATGGGAATTGTTGTCCAAGATACTCCTGAAGGGACTAAATGGGTGGTCAAATCATAAGGCAGCTATCAGGGGTCGGGGATCAGTATGTAGCGCAGGGCTTTAGCCCTGCCCGATACAGCAACCCTGAAGGATTGCAATATATTTTGTAACTACTCAGGTACCAAGAGTACAGAATAAATATGTTCTATTTGTTGATGGTCTCGTAAAAAGTCGAAATATACACAATTTTATCATTCCCGTAAAAACGGGAATCCAGTCTTTTCAACTGCTTAGCCGTTTATGGATTCCCGCCTACGCGGGAATGACAGACTTTTTGCGAATGCATCATTTGTTTAATTGGTTCTATTGGTTAACCAATGAAACAAATGAAACTAATTGAACTGATAAAACTATTCTGTTTTTCTTTATGTCTCTGCCTGCCCTGTTAAATTTCCCAGAGGGGACCCTATTTAACAGGGTGAACCTTTGGTACTTTGTGCCTTTGGTACGGGCGTATTGCTATACGCCCCTACATACCTGAGTAGTTACAACCAATGAAACCAATGAAACAAATTGAACTAATAAAACTATTCTGTTTACACCCCGTGCGGCGGGAAGAATATCATCATTAGGATCAGGAATGATATATACATGGCCAGGAGTACGCCACCCTTCCATCTTTCCAGTTTATAATTAATTGCGATCAGACCGAGCATGACGAATACTATTGTCAGCATGGAGGGAAACATGAAGTGGGTCAGTTTTTTCCCCACCGTAAGTGGATTTACGATTGCCGAGACGCCGGCAACCCAGCAGACGTTCAGTATATCCGCTCCGATAATATTGCCCACCGCGATACCCCCCTCTCCCTTGCGGGCTGCGGTGATGCATGTCGCCACCTCCGGGATCGAGGTGCCGAACGCAACCATCGCAAGGGCAATAACCGCTTCGGGGACATGGAAATGATGAGCAATAAAGACCGCTGAGGAGACAATAAAGCGGCTTGCTATAAAGATACCGGTCAGACCGAGACAAAACAGGAGAATTATTTTTGAGTTTGTCAGTTTTTCTTCGTTGAAGACGGGTTCTTTATCCTTATGTTTCTTGATAAAAAACATAACCACGGCATAGATGACAAACAATCCCACCAGGATAATACCTTCCATGCGGCTGAGTGTCCCGTCCCAGCACATGATGTATGCAACAATATCGACGATGATGAGAAAAACGGCGGTTGTTTTGAAAATATTGCTTGCCACCAGTATCGGGGTCATGGAAATAAATATGGCCAGCGGTAGCGCGAGGCCGTCATCACAAATAACCGATCCTATGGCGTTTCCCAGTGCGATTTCAGGTTTTCCCTGAAAGGCGGAAATAGCCGATACCATGAGTTCCGGCGCTGTTGTAGCGATTCCGACAACGACTATCCCGATAAGGATTTTAGGCACATGCAGGATATAGGACAGCCCGATAGCCCCTTCCACAAACCAGTCAGCCGCCTTGGCTAAAATAATGAAGGATGTTATCAGGACAATAAAGGCCGTGTATATATTGGCTATTTCCATATTTATCATTGTAGGCCAATGATCCTGAAACAAGTTCAGGACGCCGAACGGGCTACCGGCTTCTGATCACACCCACCCCGTCGCAGTAGATTGATACAGGACATCTGCCGCAGAAGGGGGATATGGGGCGGCAGATATTTTTGCCGAAGGCTACCATGAGAGTGTTATAAAGAGACCAGTATTTTTCAGGGAGTTTTTTCCTGAGTGCGTATTCTGTTTCTTCAGGTGTTTTTGTTTCGACGTAGCCCAGTCGGTTTGAAATCCTGTGAACATGGGTGTCCACGCATATAGCTTTTCTGTTATATCCAAGAGCCAGGACAAGATTGGCGGTTTTTCTTCCCACCCCTTTCAGGGCAAGCAACCCTTCGATGGTATCGGGGACTTTCGATTTATACCTGTCAACCAGTTCCCTGCAGATATGGAGTATGGTCTTCGCCTTGTTTCTGTAAAAACCTGCTGGATAAATCGCTTTAATGATTTTTTCTTCGTAGAGTTTCAGCATTTCCTCTGGTGTAGAAGCCAGGTCAAAGAGCTTTTTGCAGGCGATCGCTGTTGTTTCATCCTTTGTCCTCAGGCTCAGGAGTGTTGAGATGAGGATTTGAAAGGGGCTGCGTTTTTCCTCCGCGAGAGAGGAGACGACAGGTAAATCCCAGGTTTTCAGTTCGCGTTTCGGGACATTGATTATCTTGACAATGTCATTATCATTCATTTAATTCGTAAAGCGTAAATCGCCATTCGATTTCCGGGTTACGAGTTTTGAATGTGCCCTTACGCCTTTTGCCTCCAATTACAGATAGCCTTCTTCATTGGCCAGCATATCGAGGTGTAATGTGGCGATGGCTTCAATGTCGAGATTGGCCTCTTCTTTTGTACTCCTGAAGTCCACCGTTTTAATATACCTCTTGCAGACGTTGCACACATCGACCCGATATCTCTCATCCTCTTCAACGGTAAAGTAGGCCAGCGTCTGCTGTTCTTCATTACCGCAGAACGGGCATTTAATCCGCATGAAGTTCCATTCAAAACCACACTGATTGCAGAAAAGAAATCTTCGTCCCTCTTCTTCCTTCAACTCTCCTATCCTCGGGTCCTTGCCGCATATGGGGCAGTATCCCTCAGACCATTCCGATTTTGCAATAGCTTTGCCGTACTTTTCTGCAAGGACTTCAAGGGCGGGTCTCAGGCTTTCTTCCAGAAACAGCTCTATTAAATCAAAGGCTTCGCTTTCCAGCCCCTCTGGTATCTCTTCATCATCATGGGGGATGGTAAAAGAATTGCGAACAATTTCTTCATAGTCAATCGTACCATCTTCAATTTTTTCGGCAAACTCTCTGGTTTCGCCGGGGGTTTGCTTTTCTGCTATTTGCAGGAGCGCGAGGAAGTATTTTTTAGGTTCGGTCAGGTCAAAGTCTCCACCTGAAAAATCAACCAGCGGCAATCCACCGGCGAGTTTTTTCTTTATAAGGTTTTCATTTACCGGAAAGATATTCTCTTTCATGTTGGGTCGATATTTTTCTCTGAGGATCAGTATTTCTTCCAGTATGTCCAGCAATTCTCCATAATGGGGACTTGAGCTCTTGTATTTTTCTATTGTTTCCAATGTGTCTTTCAGCATTTTGGCCATTAAATTCAAACCTCCTTCTTGTATT
Source organism: Pseudomonadota bacterium (assembly GCA_015222855.1). Lineage (GTDB taxonomy): Bacteria > Desulfobacterota > Syntrophia > Syntrophales > JADFWA01 > JADFWA01. The sequence continues at coordinate 4,909 of JADFWA010000093.1, forward strand.
GGGCGAATCGCAACTATTCAGCCACCAAGACACGAAGTCACTAAAATCATATCATAATTTATAATAACCAGAGGCATTTGATTAATAAAATTGTCCGGAGATTATGGGAAAATATAATTAATTTCTACACTTTGCGCCTTGGTGACTTTGTGGCTGAGTAGTTACGGCGAATCTATATATCCTTTTTTTTAGAAGTTCAAGCACGAACTTTGCCATATATCATCTTTTGTAACATTTTAGCTGTTTGAAAAAAGTAATAATTATTAAAATCCCCTCTACGCTCCCCTTGCCCCTCACCCTGACCCTCTCCCTGAGGGAGAGGGAACTGTGGGAAAGGGGAGAACCTTATAATCTCCCCCTTTCCCCGCCTTCGCGAGGACAAGCTTTAAAGGGGGATTTCAGACAACTAAAGTATTATCATCTTTTTATTTTAGGGGCATATTGACACGGACATGAAAACCCTTTATCTAATGTTCGCGGATTGTTATGATAAATCGTGCTGCCATGATAAAGCAAGAAATAAAAAAGGAGGTAACATGAGCTACAAGTATTTGATGTTTGAAGTGAAGGATGCCATTGGGACCATAACGCTGAACCGCCCGAGAAAGAGGAATGCCCTTTCTCTCGAACTGCTTAAAGAGTTGAAGAGTCTGCTTGCCGCCATAGAGGAGAAAAAGGATACAAGGGTTGTAATTATTAAAGGTGCGGGCAAGGTCTTTTCGGCCGGTCATGATATTTCTCAACTGGTGGGTCACGAGATGGCTTACTACAAGGAGATTTTTGACACCTGTATCGAGGTCATGAAAAAAATCCAGCGCCTTCCGCAGCCGGTCATTGCCCGGGTTCATGGTGTCGCCACGGCTGCCGGCTGCCAGCTTGTGGCTGCCTGTGACCTCGCTGTGGCTGAGGAAGGTACTCTCTTCGGGACGCCCGGTGTGGAGATAGGACTCTTCTGTTCGACCCCGGCGGTTCCACTTGTACGGGCCATCGGCAGGAAGCGGGCGCTTGAGATGCTCCTCACGGGGCGCCTGATCACGGCAGTGGAGGCCGAACGATACGGTCTGGTCAACAGAGTGGTTCCTCTCGATACTCTGGATGCGGAAACAAACGCCCTCGCCGGAAAGATCGCCGAGGCAAGCCCCTTTACCGTCGGCATAGGCAAGGAGGCATTTTACACACAGGTCAACATGACAGACTTTCAGGCATACGATTATGCCAAGCAGGTTATTGTTCTGAATAATTTTGCGGAGGATGCCAAAGAAGGACTTTCCGCCTTTCTTGAGAAGAGAAAGCCGGTCTGGAAGGGGAGGTAAATTGTAAACATTCAGCAATTATGTAGGGTGGCATTTTATATGCCACCGTTTGCGGTCGGGTATAAAACCCGACCCTACAATTTTAAATTTTGCCGCCTTCAGGGCTGCCATATAAACGGCAGGGCTAAACCTGTTCTCGACTCCGATCGGGGAGCCCCGCACTACATACTTTAGAATGTCACCCCGAACTTGTTTCAGGGTCTCGTGAGATTCTGAAACAAATTCAGAATGACAAGGGAAAATTCAGAATGACAAATCAAGATGACATAGACGCTTTTGCCGATAAACTACCAGCATTTACACGCCTCAGGTGCCTCCATAGCCGATTGTTACTTTGTCACCCTCGACGATAACAGGCACCTGTCTTGCGCCGTCGGAATATTTCAGCATTTCCTGTAATTTTGAGCTGTCGGATTTGACATCAATATATTCCGCCGCATCGCCATAGGCCGACCTGGCCCTTTGGGTATGGGGTCAATTTGACTTGCCGAAGATAATAATCTTTTCCGCCATGATAGAACCTCCATTAATCTTGTGTTGAGTCCTTTGTTTCTGCTGATAGCTGTATGCTTATAATTAACTCTACAACGATGTTTATGTCCCCTCTCCCATCCCCTTGTAGGAGCAGCATCTTGCTGCGATAAGCTATCGTTATCGCGGCTGGAAGCCGCTCCTGCAAATAAACTTATATGATCGAGACCTTTGAAAAATACTCAATTTCGTTCGAGTTCAAGGAAGGCGAAAATTTTAACCGCAGGAATACATTGAGTATTTTGAG
>JADFWA010000094.1 GCA_015222855.1 Pseudomonadota bacterium
GCTGCTTAGAGATTCTTATGGGAATTCTAAGAAGTCTTGAACTTTTGGTTCTTTTGGTTCAAGCCAAAAGAACAATTAAAAAAGTCCTTTGCAAAGAATGAATTTTTAATTATCTTTGTTAGATAGAAATGAATAAACTTCACCATTAACAGGATACACTGGAAGAAAGAGGGGAAGTTTATTCACTATATAACTATGTTATGACTTATGGTATATAAATGACGAGCTATGAAAATAAAAAAAACACTACAAATGTTCAGAAAAATGAAAGTTTTAAATGCAGCCTTTTGTGCAGCGGTTTTTATTTTAATTTTCTTCTTTTACTGCAGTTGCAATAAGAATAAGGACAAACACGTATACCCCGAGCCAGCAGCAGGGTGCGCGTTTTTTACACAAGACTATGCTCTGCCGCAGACGCAGAGTGCGCAGCAACTTTCCGAGTACCTATCGTCGGAACACTTTGAATACGACCTTGACGGCTGGTTCTTCTTTGGGAACTTGGTGGATAATGCAGCGCCGGATGATATCATGGTATTCTTTATCGCAGTGCAACGTATCGAAATGTCGTATAGCGGATTTCGGGCACCGGTGGTTCCGGCCATCGTTGCTTTCAGCAACGATTCCCTTGGCAAATATGAATGGAGAGGTTTCGTGACGCTGGACATGGATTCACTGATGACTGTGACATCCAATCCATGGAACGTAACATTGAACTCGCCTTTCCCGGTAGAGCCGCTGATAACGATGAGTCTTATCTCGGGAAGTATGGGAGCGGCTGATGCGGTGTACAGTCTCACCGCCGATATTCCAGATTTTAATGGTGTCAGGCTCCAGGCGGAGGTGCAGCTGTGCGACCGGCTCGGAGTAGTAAATCAAGGGTACGGGTCAGCATCGTTCTTCCCGCAGTATTTAACTGAGGAGCAGAGGGCGCAGATCATGGGGTCGTCTGTGAGGACGGTTTCCAACTATCTTGAAGCTACCGGCGATCCGATGTCCTGCCAGGGTTCATACTACTATTCACTGCCATTGATGGACGTTGAACAGTTTTCGATCAAGCTTGACGACACAATTTCATTAAGCAATGGCTCAGACGGATTGATGTGGATGGATTACGTTGTCCAGAGCTACGATCAGCGGGCGAGCGAGGTTTTTAGCAACGCATCGTGGGATTTTTATGCCATTCAACTCCCGGAAGCCAATGCTGCGATTATGGTCATCGAGATCAATAGCGCGACAGGTTCCCTCCCAATCGCCACATTGTTCCGTTACGACAGTGATAGGACGCTCAACTCTGCACGCAAGGCCGTGCATTCGTGGGCAATCAACGAGATTGATATCTACCATGTGCCCGGTACGGAATGGAAAAGCCCGAAATCAGGACTTAATTACGCTATGCAGCACCATATTCAACTCACGTCAACGGATTATTCGGCAGACCTTACCATCAAGATGGTGAGAGAAGATCAGGAGATCGTGATTGATTCAACAAAGATTAAGTATGAAGGCTTGGGGTCGGTTGAGGGGACGCTGGGCGGCCTACCAGTGACCGGCCAGGCTTTTGTAGAAATACAGCCGGCTGGAGGACTTAAATAGACTGCTGAACGACACCTGATGGTTTCTTCCCTGTCGATGGCCGAATCAACGAAGACGGTTAGGTCCATCACTAGATGTCCTGGCATTATTCCCAATGCAGTAAGTACAGGACCTGAGACTTGGTAAACCCAACACAAAGTTTGGTGTAGTAAAATGCCCGCCAGAATTTTATAGCTAACGTTAAATAATAACATTCAAAAATGCAATATACATCCAAGTCTTATTATTCTTGGAATATCGTAATGCCGGGGATTGAGCAATTTTAATTTATACAGGGTTATGTATGATTCGGGATCAAGCTGATTATTGATGAACGCTTGATTTTCAGGATTGGAAAGAAATCCGTCGTCATCGGGTTTTCCTGTTGAGGGATAAACATAAAACACATTTTTAAAGTTGAATAAATTCTCAATCAATATGTAAATA
>JADFWA010000095.1 GCA_015222855.1 Pseudomonadota bacterium
CCGCAATCTCTGCGTCAGGCTCAGATTTTAATCCTCAAAATACTCAATGTATTCCTGCGGTTAAAATCTTCGCCTTCCTTGATCTTGCAAAAAATTTCTCATTCTCGGACAGCCTCATAGGCATACAGCCAACATGCCATGGTAATTTGTGGACATATGTGTTAGTTGAGCCATAAATGGGTGCATTTTAAAACTATTTTGGAGGATATAGATGAGTACGAAGGCTGATAATAAAAGCAGAAAAACCTTTCTTACGGTTTTGCTGGTTTTCCTGGCAGGTTTTTTTGTTATTTCCATGGCGGGAGTTGTACGTTTTTCGATTCTATCCAGGAAACCGGTTGTGAGGGATGCTTTTGCCACTTCGGTGGGAGAAAACATAAGGCACCCTGTTTCCTTTGCTGATTTAGCCGAGAGGTTAAAACCTGCCGTGGTTAATATCAGCACTACGAAGGTCATAAAGAGTGGTGGCATGAGGAGATTCAGGTCTCCTTTCGGGGATGAGTTCCCTTTTGATAAGTTTTTCGGGGGGGATGAGTTTTTCAGGAGGTTTTTCGGGGATACCCCGCAGAGGGAATTCAAGCAGAAAAGTCTCGGGTCCGGTTTTATAATCAGCAAGGATGGTTACATATTTACCAACAATCATGTTGTCGAGAAGGCTGACAAGATAAAGGTAAGGCTTTCCGACGGCAAGGAATATGATGCCAGTGTAGTAGGTAGGGATGCAAAGACGGATATCGCTCTGATAAAGATAGAACCGTCAAACAGCCTGCCTGTCGTTGAGTTTGGTGATTCAGACAAATTGCGGGTGGGTGACTGGGTTATTGCGATAGGGAACCCCTTCGGTCTTGCGCATACGGTAACCGCCGGCATTGTCAGCGCCAAGGGCCGTGTTATCGGTTCAGGCCCCTATGATAATTTTATTCAGACGGATGCCTCCATAAATCCCGGGAACAGTGGTGGTCCCCTTTTTGATCTGAATGGGAAAGTTGTGGGGATAAATACAGCGATAGTTGCCCGTGGGCAGGGAATAGGTTTTGCCATACCTGTAAATATGGCAAAAGAACTTCTGTCCGATCTTAAAACAAAGGGCAAGGTAGTGCGAGGCTGGCTTGGTGTTTCGGTGCAGGATATCACGGAAGACATCGCGAAGAGCCTGAATCTGAAAGAAGCAAAAGGCGCTCTGATAAATGATGTATTCGAAGGGGATCCCGCGGACAAGGCAGGCCTGAAGGCGGGTGATATCGTCATCGGGATTAACGGGAAAAAGATTAAAAACACAAGGGAGGTGTTGAGGATTGTGGCCTTGCTCCCTGTGGGTAAAAAGATTGAAATAAAGGTCTTGCGTGATGGAAAGGAAAAGGTCTTTCAGATCGAGATAGCGGAGCGGAAAGAGCGAAAAGAATTGGCCGATGCGGGGAAGATCAAGGAATATTTCGGAATGACGACACAGGAGATTACACCTGAGATTGCTGAACACTTCGGCCTTTCTGATACTAAGGGGGTCATTGTCAGCCATGTGAAGGCGGGGAGCCCCGCGGACAATGCCGGGATAAAATCGGGGGATATTATCCTTCAGGCAAATAGAGTGAAGGTTTCTTCTATGAAAGATTATCTGAGGGGGATTTCAAGAAAAGGCGCGAAGGATAGCTGCCTGCTTTTGGTAAAGAGGGGGAAGGTGTCCTTCTTCGTCGTTATTCGCAAGTAACTATTCAGGTATGTACGGGCGTATAGCAATACGCCCGTACCAAAGGCACAAAGGCTCAGAGGAAGAAAAGCAGAACAGTTTCATTCATTTTATTGGTTAACTAGAGTCCGTCCAGAAATGAGGATTTTTGTTCAAGTTCAAGAAAGGCGAAAACTTTAACCGCAGGAATACATTGAGTATTTTGAGGATTAAAATTTAAGACTGACGCAGAAATTGGGCAAAAAGACCATTTCTGGATGGATTCTAACTAATGTGAACCAATAGGACAGTTAGTAGCGCAGGGCTTTAGCCCTGCTACTCTGTGCCGTTGGAACTCAAGTTATCGACTTTATGAAAACAGATAAATATCTGCTGACTATTTATAATGCCTTGGACGGATATTTCGGAGACCTGCACTGGTGGCCCGGCGAGACGCCATTTGAGGTGGTTGTCGGTGCGATACTCACCCAGAACACAAGTTGGAATAATGTAAAAGTTGCCGTAGAAAACCTGAAATCAAGGGAATTTCTTGACCCTGAAAAGCTTTTTGAGATTGAAGATAATATCCTGGCGGAGTTGATAAGACCTTCCGGGTATTATAATGTTAAGACCAGAAGATTGAAGGCTTTTCTCCGGTTTTTGCACCGGGAATATGGGGGAAATCTGGAGGAGATGTTTGAAGAGGACCTCTGGATTCTGAGAGAGAAGTTGCTGGACGTCAATGGGATCGGCGAGGAAACGGCGGACAGCATACTCCTCTATGCGGGGAATAAACCGATATTTGTGGTTGATCTGTACACGCGCAGGATTTTGCAGAGGCATAATATTATTGATGGCAGCCCGGACTATGGGGAGATTCAGAAACTCTTTATGACCAACCTTCCCGCGAGCGTTCGGTTATTCAATCAGTATCACGCGCTGCTCGTAAACACCGGCAAGCATTTCTGCAGGAAAACCCCCCGGTGTGAGGGATGCCCTCTTGAAAATATGGAATCGATGCTTTTGGCACTTGAGTCAAGGTAGATTCTAATTTACTAAAATTGGAGGGATTTGCAGACGTTTAATTCCGAAATCCGAATTTCGTACTTCGGATTTCCGATTTATCCGGATTAGAGAATTGGTACTTGATAAGTTACATGGAGGTTTGAGATGTTGCTGGAGATAAAAGATTTAAGTGTTGAGGTGGAGGGCAAAGAGGTACTCCATAATATCAATCTTGAGATTGATCATGGTGAAACCCATATCCTTTTTGGGAAAAATGGTTCAGGAAAGACCTCCCTCTTGATGGCGATCATGGGAATTTCCGGATACAAAATCACGAAAGGGAGTATATTTTTCAAAGGGGTTGACATAACCCACCTTCCGATTAATGAAAGGGCCAAAATGGGGATCGGCATGTCTTTTCAGAGACCCCCTACCATCTCCGGGGTGAAGACGAGAGATCTTATTGAGAAAATTAATAATAATGGCAAATCCACGGAAGATATAGCGGAGAGCCTGGATGTTGCAGAGTTTCTGGACAGGGATATAAACCTCGGGTTTTCAGGGGGCGAGATAAAAAAATCTGAACTTCTCCAGCTCGTGGCCCAGAATTCGGATTTGATTTTGCTTGACGAACCGGAATCGGGTGTAGATTTGGAGAATATCAAGGTAATCGGAAATGTAATAAAGAACCTTCTTCAGAAACATCTTCGACGGCAAAGAGTCAGGGCAGGGTTGGTCATTACACATACCGGCCTCATACTCAATTATCTTGAGGCGGACAGGGGACACATGTTGCTTGATGGAGGAATAAGGTGTGAGGGCAATCCCCGGGAGATGTTTGAGGCGATCCGAAATTTTGGCTATGAGGAGTGTGCAAGGTGTCAGAGATAAAGGAAAAAGCGGAAGCCGCAGCCGCGGCAGACAAAAAGGCGCTATATGGAACTGATATTGATTTGTCCGGCTTTAAGAGAGATGCCCCAGTTCATGACTATGATCCCGAAATGTCAGGCTTTTCCGAAGAGGAACGGAAAAACTTTGCAGAGGTGGGGATAGTAACTTCAGGAGAAGAAAGGTCGGGGAGTTTTTTATTGATGGACCATTCACCGGTTCACTGCTCTATAAGTCAGGAAGGCGTTGAGCTGCTCTCCATGGCCGATGCCCTTGAGAGATATGACGGCCTTAAGGATTACTGGTGGAAGGCGGTTGATGTGGAAACGGATAAATATACCGCCCGGGCTGAGATGGACTTTAACAATGGTTATTTCGTCAGGGTGAAGGCGGGGGTTAAAGCGACTTTTCCCATCCAGGCATGTCTTTATATAGGTGAAGAGGGGATTGCCCAGAATGTTCACAACGTGATCATTGCGGAGGAGGGATCGGAGCTTCATCTCATTACGGGATGTACAACAGCCCCCCGTCTTGGGAGAGGACTGCATATCGGTGTTTCAGAGATTTATATAAAAAAGGGGGCAACGCTCACCTCTACCATGATACATAACTGGGGAGAAGATGTTGAGGTCAGACCGAGAACGGTTGTTATGGTGGAAGAGGGGGCGACATTCATGTCAAATTACGTCTGTATGAGATCCGTCAAGTCTGTACAAATGTATCCCATTGTCAGGCTGCTGGGGAAGGATGCGGTGGCGAGGCTGAACACCATCCTGGTTGCGACGAAGGGATCGGAAATGGATGTAGGGGGGAGTGTTTCCCTGGAGGCACCCGGGACAAGGGCCGAAGTCATATCGAGAACTATTTCAGCCGGGGGGGGTATTATAGCGCGGGGGCGCCTGGTAGGACACAAACCCGGCGTGAAGGCGCATCTTGAGTGCAACGGGTTGATGCTTTCCGAAGAAGGGTACATTCGTGCCATTCCTGAGCTTGATGGTAGAGTCGCCGGTGTGGAGATGTCCCATGAAGCGGCGGTGGGAAAGATATCCCAGGAGCAGATAGAATATCTTATGGCGCGTGGTTTGGACGAAGAGGCTGCGACAGCCCTTATTGTAAGAGGATTCCTCAACGTTGAGATGGAAGGGCTTCCCGAAGAACTGCAGAGAGAGATAGACAGGATCATTTCAGAAAGCGAAGAAAGTATTCTTTAAGGGATCAATTAAAATATCAAAATGAAAAATGCAAAAGTAAAATGAATGGTGCCAAGTGTGGACGTTCTGCTGCGATTTGAGCTGTTGCCGAAAAAGCCTTGATTCGCTCTCGGAATTCTATACATTTTGTGATGGCTCCGCAAAGTTCTCACATAATCACCTCAACTCAATAGCCCTATCCCCACATTTTTAAAGGTCTCATTTAATTATGCCAAGATTATATGACTATACGGGTGTCATCCATTTCCATTCGGAATATTCCCATGATGGACGTACTCCCCTGGTTGAGATTATACAGGCGGCAGGGGAAAACAGTATAGATTTTCTGATGCTTACCGATCATTCCACCCTTGAAGCGAAAAGGGCTGGTTTTGAGGGGTGGCATGGAGATGTTCTGCTCATTGTGGGAGAGGAGATTGACCCACGCTTTAATCATTATCTCATCTTCGGTATCGATGAACCGATAGTTGTTAACGAAGACGAGGAACTGGACCCACAGCTATATGTAGATGAGGTCAGAGAAAAAGGGGGGATCGGCTTTATCAGCCATCCGGATCACCAGGGGACGGAAATGTTTCACGTGAAACATTATCCCTGGTTGGACTGGACGGTTTCCGGTTATACGGGAATGGGAATATGGGACTTTATGACTGACTGGCAGTCCTCTCTGAAGGGATATGTGGGGGCATTGCTCAGTTACCTCTTTCCCGCCTACGTCCTTAAAGGGCCGAAAAAGGTCACTTTAGGCCGGTGGGACAATCTTAACCAGAGTTCGAAGGTTGTGGGTATCGGGGAGCTTGATAATCATGATACTGTGAGAAAAGTATTTGGCTTGAGTCTTTCAATTTTCCCGTTCCGGAAGGCCTTCAGGTTTGTCCGGACCCATCTTTTGACAGAGATGCCTCTGGTAAAAGATGACAGGGAAGATCAGGAAACGCTTTTGGCTGCCCTCAAGAGTGGACGCGCGTATATGGCCCTGGAATATTTCAGAGAGGCGAAGGGGTTTTCGTTTATTATTGCGGATGGCAGCAGCGAGTCTACTATGGGAGACGAGTTCCTTCTGGATAGGCAGGCTGTGATTAAGGTTGAGATTCCTGAAAGGGGTAAAATTCGCGTCATCAGGGATGGTGAACTCTTTCGGGAAGTGGTGGGAAGGGAAGTGGAATACGAGATAGAAAGAAAAGGAATTTACCGGATTGAAGTATATCTCAAAATCCTGGAGAAATACCGGCCCTGGATATTCTCCAATCCGGTTTATGTTAGATAACATGTAACTACTCAGGTCTGATATTTTTTACCGCAGAGGTCGCAGAGAACGCAAAGAATAAAAAAATGTCTGGTAACTACCCAGCTATTTAGGTTGAAGACCGAAGGCTGAAGTAGGGGCGTATTGCAATACGCCCCTACAGCTCTATTAGCCTTCCACCTTCAGTCTATCCACCTGAGTAGTTACGTCACTAGAAATAATAATATATTGAGCGATAGTCGTCTATGTTTTCGCCATCCTCACCCAACCTTTTCAGATAGTCGTAAATGCCTACATCTGTGTAAAGATAATCCTTGGAGGCTGTAAGCTTTGTTTCCCATGAATAGAACCGGTAAACCCTCCGCCCGTCGGGCAAAATCATGACGACCTCATGGTCCTGCCATGCCCTTAAGTGAGCTTTTCCCAATCTTGGCACGTTGAAAACCGGCTCATCCGTCCTGACGAGTCCCGGCAGAAGCCTCGCTTCTTCTTTTCTTTCCTGCTCTATCCTTGCAATCGGGACGCGAAAATCTATGGTTTCCTCTTTTCCCATACAGTTAAAGGAGTAGTAGGGGTCGATCCCCGAGACCTTCAATGTCTTTCGCAGAAAGGCGGTCTCAAATTTTCTGCTGTTATAGTGTGTGAAAACCTGTTGATTATAGATATTGATTCCCAGCCTCTTTATTTTCTTTACGGCCTCCAGGGTATCGGGGACTATTTCGGTGGGATGTTCAACGTGAGTAACGATAGCGATCTCTCTTTTTCCCCATTCGTGGTATTTCCGGAGTATTTCGAGAAGACCATCGTCAATTCTCTGTGGCAGAGTTACGGGTGTCCTGGTCCCGATCCTGATTCTCTCTACATGATCTATGTCTGCCATTTCCCCGATGATCCAGTCAAGATAATCATTGTTGAGTGTAAAGGGGTCGCCTCCTGTCAATAAAATTTCCGAGATGTTTTCATCATTTCTTGCCCAGTCAATCGCCTGAACCACCTTTTCCCTGGGCATCATTACGTCTTCCTCTATGTCCTTTATTTCCCAGTTCCTCTGGCAATAAACACAGATTTGGGGGCAGGAATTGAATGGCTTGATGATGATGATTTGGGGGTACCTCCTTGTAATGCCGTCTATCGGGCTTGTTGATCTTTCACCCATGAAATCCATATCTTTTCCCGTTGTCCGGTTCTCCACAACATTTGTACAATATCGGGCACTTGGGATAACCTGGGCGCGGATAGTACGATCATGGGCTGACCGGCCATCTTTATTGAAAAGTGACAGGTAATGGGGTGTTATCTCAAAGGGAATGCAGTTTTCTATCGCAAGTTCCAATCCCTTCACTTCTTCATCATCCAGTTTTACAATAGAGGAAAGCGTCTCGACATCTTTGATGATGTGCTTCATGTGCCACTTGTAGTCCTGCCAGTCTTCTTCGCTTCCGCCGAAGTATTGGAGTATCTCCTTTTTTAGCCTCTTACTCTCTTTTACCAGCTTGGGGTCCAGCCCTGTTTTGTATTTTCTGAAATATCTTCTCATCATTGCCCCATAATCATCCAGTTGGTGGGATCGCTCGATTGCGGCGCCCCTTCCTTCCTTCGATGCCAGAAGTTCGTGATGTTTGGAATGCTTTCCGTATTTTCCCCTGATGCCCATAAACAGGGTAAGATACTCCAGCAGAAATCCTTTGGTCACTTTTTCCAGAGCGCCTTCCTCGTTTCTTGCAAGGTTGTATAAGTGTTCCAGGGGGGAGGCTTCCGTTAAATGTTCATTTTCCGTTCTCATTGTATTTGAAAGTACGCGAATACATTCCCTGGCATTCCTTTTCTCTATAATATTCAGATTTATAAAAGGGGTGTCGGATTTCAGGTTGTATATATCTCTTCTGAGACGATCGAGATAATCGAAGAATACATATCGTGCTTCCTCTACATGCTTCGAGTC
>JADFWA010000096.1 GCA_015222855.1 Pseudomonadota bacterium
GCAGGAATACATTGAGTATTTTGAGGATTAAAATCTGAGACTGACGCAGAGATTGCGGAAAATAGCCATTCTCGGATAGCCTCATGGAACACTTATAATTTAAAGAGGAGATTGTTATGAAGAAAGATATTCATCCGGAATATACAGAGACCACAGTAACCTGTATATGTGGGAATGTTATTGAGACGAAGTCTACCAAGAAGGATATTAAGGTGGAGATATGTTCCAATTGTCACCCCTTTATGACCGGCAAACAGAAGATCATTGATACCGCGGGGAGGGTGGAGAGATTTAACAAGAGGTATGGCCGCGCAACTGAAAAAACTGCCTGATTCTTTGCATCCCACTTTTCACTTATGCATTTTGTTACGATAATAATACAAACCAAATAAACTTTGAGACCTTTGAAAAATGTTCAATTTCAGTCAAGTTCAAGGAAGGCGAAAATTTTAACCGCAGGAATACATTGAGTATTTTGAGGATTAAAATTTGAGACTGACGCAGAAATTGGACGAAAGGGGGCGTTTTGCAAAGGTCTCACTTTGTGCCTTTGGAACCTGAGTAGTTACATGATTGAAAAACTTAAGGATATTGAGAAAAGATACGAGGTCCTGGAAAAAAAGTTGAGCGATCCCGTTGTGATCAGCAACCAGGGTGAGTATCAGAAATATGCCAAGGAACATTCTGATCTCCGCGATCTTGTAGAGACATCCAGGAAATATGAGGAAACTAAGTCTCAATTAAAGGAATATGAAGAGCTTCTCCGGGAAGATGATGAAGAGCTAAAGGAGATCATAAAAGAAGAGATTCCTCAACTTAGAGAAGAACTTGACGTTTTGGAAAGCAGGCTGAAGACCCTTTTGCTTCCCAAGGATCCGAATGATGACAGGAATGTATTCCTGGAGATACGAGCGGGAACAGGGGGAGATGAGGCGGGCCTTTTTGTTGCAGACCTTTTTCGGATGTATGCAAGGTATGCAGAGGCGTGCGGGTGGAAGGCAGATGTAATGAACAGCAGCCCCGCGGGTGGTATGGGTGGATTTAAAGAAATAATAATGCTTGTTGAGGGGAAGGGAGCTTACAGCAGGTTAAAATATGAAAGCGGTGTGCACCGCGTGCAGAGAGTACCTGTCACAGAGGCCCAGGGGCGAATACACACCTCTGCCGTAACGGTGGCGGTTCTCCCTGAAGCAGAAGATGTAGAGGTTGAAATCGATCCCAACGATCTGAGAATAGATGTCTACCACGCAAGCGGACATGGAGGACAGAGCGTCAATACCACAGATTCTGCCGTCAGGATTACCCATATTCCCACCGGCCTGGTGGTAACGTGTCAGGATGAAAAATCCCAGCATAAAAACAGGGCAAAAGCCATGAAGGTGCTCAGGGCAAGGCTTCTGGATAGAATGATTGAGGAACAAAATGCGGAGATCTCTGAAAAAAGGAGAAGCCAGGTGGGAAGCGGAGACAGGAGCGAGCGGATAAGAACCTACAATTTTCCTCAGGGAAGAGTCTCTGATCACAGGATAGACCTTACACTCTATAATCTTGAAGATATTCTCAACGGAGACATACAGGGTATAGTAGATGTCCTGACGACCCACTATCAAACTGAGGCGCTGAAAAAATCCGCCGCTTGAAGAGAGCAAAATGCCAGCCTGATCAGCAGATCATTGATGTAACTACTCAGCCACAAAGGCACCAAGGCACAAAGTGTGGAAATTAACTATACTTCCCCATAATCTCCTGAAAATTTTATTAATCAAATGCCTGCCTGTGCGAGACATCTGTCTGCGTCGCAAACGCGACAGGCAGGCGCAGACAGGTCTCTGGTTGTCATAAATTATGATGTGATTTTAGTGACTTTGTGTCTTGGTGGCTGGATAGTTACTCATCAATTTTCACACCACCTGCCACTCCGAAAAACTGTTCGTTTCTGGAATTAAAATGCTATCATCAAATATCTTAAATGTCTTAAACCGGACAACGCTCAATTTTAAGAAGAAGGGGCTTGCCTCGCCCAGACTTGATGCGGAGGTTCTTCTCTCCGATTGTTTAAAAACGGATCGTTCAGGTCTGTATATGAATTTTGAAAGGTTGATTGCCGATGAAGAACTGGCCGGGTTTTTGAGCTGTGTTGAAAGAAGACAGAAAGAAGAGCCGGTTGCCTATATTGTCGGCAGGAAGGAGTTCTGGTCTCTTGTTTTCGAGGTGAACTCACGGGTGCTTGTGCCAAGGCCGGAGACGGAGCTCCTCGTTGAAGAGGTTCTGAAAAACTGTTCAGATTCGGGTTGTCGGGGTATAAATATTCTGGAGATCGGAACGGGAAGTGGGGCGATAAGCGTTGCCGTTGCATCTGAGTTAAAAAAGGCTCACATTGTTGCCACCGATATTTCCGCTGAAGCCGTCAAGATGGCCGGGAAAAATGCCGAAAAGAACGGTGTTGCGGACAGGATTTCCTTTCTTTGCGGCAACTTGTTTGAGCCTGTTTCGGGAGAATTTGATATAATAGTCTCAAATCCCCCTTACATATCCGCAGAAGAATTTGAGCAACTTCCCCTGGAGGTCAGGGATTTTGAACCGAAGGAGGCGCTTCTTGCCGGTCCGGAGGGGACGGAATTTCATTATAAGCTCATAACAGAGGGGAGCCGTTATTTAAAGTGCGGGGGATGGCTTTTTATGGAGATGGGCGCCGGACAGAAAGACAGGGTTGCAGGTGTGCTAAGAGAAAATAAGGCTTATGATAATATAGGCTTCAGGGCGGATTATGCCGGGATAGATCGGATCGCAATGGCAAGGAAAACCCGCGGGTTTTAGTTTTTAATGCATATTTTTGACAGAAAATCTTATGAACAAAAGTTTATACCTTGAAAAATTCGAAATCCGAATATCGAAATCCGAAACAAATTCGAATATCAAATGTTCGAATGTTCCAAACATTAAGAGTAGTTTCAGACCACGAAATAATTTGTCAGAAATCCGTTTTTGTTTTTAATTTTGAATTTTTGTCATTTGATATTGTTTCGTATTTCGAATTTCGTGCTTTGGATTTCCGGTTTATCCGGTTGTGGAGGTCATGTGGACAAAATAGTTATACATGGTGGTGAAAGACTTGAGGGGGAGGTTCAGGTAAGCGGTTCCAAGAACGCGGCTTTACCGATACTTATATCTTCACTCCTGACCGATGGGTGGAACACCTTCCATAATGTTCCCGATCTCGTCGACATCAGGACGATCAAGAAACTCTTGAAAAGTCTCGGGGTGAAGATCGAAGAGGGCGAAACCCTGAGAATCAATGCCGGCGAGATCGGCAGTTGCGAGGCATCCTATGACCTGGTGAAGACGATGAGGGCATCAATCCTGGTTCTCGGACCCCTCGTGGCCAGGATGGGGATGGCAAGAGTTTCCCTTCCCGGGGGCTGCGCGATAGGTGCCAGACCGGTAAACCTCCATATAAAAGCGCTTGAAGACATGGGAGCGGAGATAAACCTTAAAGATGGTTACATCGAGGCAAAGGCGTCAAGGCTCAAGGGGGCTACTGTTTATTTTGACATACCAACGGTTACCGGTACGGAAAATATCATGATGGCTGCCTGTCTGGCAAAAGGAACCACCCTGCTTGAAAATGCCGCCAGAGAACCCGAAATCATGAATCTGGCCGATGTGCTGAATGATATGGGGGCAAAAATCAGCGGGGCCGGTACGAATGTAATCAGGATAGATGGGGTTGACGAACTGCACCCCGTTGAGGCAACCGTTATACCCGACAGGATAGAGGCGGGTACATTCATGATAGCGGCGGGTATGACCGGAGGAGATGTAAGGATTACGGGATGCGATTCCGGTTATCTTGATGCGCTTATAGCCAAGCTTAGAGATACGGGAATGGATATTTCGACTATTGATGGCGGTATCAGGGCCGTGGGAGGGGAGAAAATAAGGAGTGTCGACATAAAGACCCTTCCCTATCCCGGGTTTCCCACCGACCTGCAGGCGCAGATGATGGCCTTTATGACAATTGGGGGCGGACTCAGTGTTATAACCGAAGCGGTTTTTGAAAACAGATTCATGCATGTAAGTGAGCTGATGCGGATGGGGGCAGATATAGTGATTGAGGGAAATAACGCTGTTGTAAAGGGCGTTCCAAAGCTCAAGGGCGCGCCGGTTATGGCTACCGATCTTCGGGCCTCTGCTTCCCTTATTCTTGCCGGCTTGGCGGCGGAGGGGAGTACCGAGCTTTCCAGGGTTTATCATATAGACAGGGGATATCAGAAAATTGAAGAGAAGCTTTCATCTCTTGGCGCCAACATAAAAAGGGTAAAAAGATAAGATGAGGATTATTCACACTGAGGACAGGGTTTTTGAAGAGGAATTCAATCGCATAAGGGATAGAGGAAGTGTTGTTGATGAAGCATTGAAGGATATTGTCAGGGGAATACTGGATGATGTGGCCGAAAGGGGCGATGCCGCCCTTTTTGAATATACTAAGAAATTCGAAGGAATTTCTCTGAATGCTGATACTGTTGAGGTTAAACCTCATGAGATGGAAGCCGCTGTGACGGGTCTGGATACCGGTGATCTTGAGGTTCTGGAGTTTGCTGCACGAAGGATAGAAAAATTTCACAGGAAACAGTTGATAAGTTCCTGGCAGGATTGCGAAGAAGAGGGAATTGAACTCGGGCAGTTGATACTGCCGCTGGGCAGAGTAGGCATATATGCTCCCGGAGGGCTTGCCC
>JADFWA010000097.1 GCA_015222855.1 Pseudomonadota bacterium
CTCGGGAAAAGCTTCTTAAGCAGATTCAACTCGCTCTTTGACCATAAACCTTTGATGAGTTTCTTTTTTGCCATTGCGTATCCCTTTCGAATTAAATGGACTCATGGCTTGCTACGCGCTTTGTAGTATTTTAATAAGTGACACGACAACCATCAAACCTTTTTTACTTTTCTCAATAAAAAAAATGTTTTTTTTTACCTCCGTTTACCTTTTGTGCAAAAAATGATGCCGGCAGGACGTGACTTTCGTCCCGATCTGCTTACTGAAACATTCCATGACACATTGTTTAAGTAACGAATACTCCGCAATCTATACAATCATCCATTCACTTGATCAGTTTCCTGCAATCATTTTCTGTATCTTCCAGAATCGGATTTCATTGCCTTCTATTGCCCATTATGCGCCTAAGAGCCATAGATGTTTAATTATAACTTAACCCAACCTGTCAATATGCCTGCCTATATTCCCCATGCCACCCAAACCCATGGCCCGCCTGAGAATTTGCATATTATCAATTACGACAAAATATGTCAGTCATCCCTGTGTACAGACCAACCAGCACTTTTTCAGATGATTTTTCATCTTATGATCGAATCGCTACAGATGCCGGACCAAAAGAATTGCAAGTGCCTTTGTACAAAATGGTTGTGAATCTGTATTGAAAAAACCTACAGTTTTTCCGGAATATTGCCGATTCCAATTAAAAGGCCTCTTGAATGATAAGTGCTGGTTCTTTCAGGCCCTACTATCAGAGTAGGCCATTTTTATTTGATGCCCTCATAAGTCATTAATTTACAGATCGGTCAGCTTAAATAATTATGCTTGACCATCATATAGATACATATTAATATCGCCGTGATTGTAAGAATCTGCGAACTGGATTGCTAATGGTGTAAAACTGATAACTTAGCTTATATAGGAGCACAGCAATGAAATCAATAAAGATACAGCTAAATGAGAATGACATTCCTCGACAATGGTATAACCTGGCAGCAAACTTACCTCCGCCATGGCTTCGGCTACTTGTAGAAACTTCTCGCAAATTAAAGTCGGTTAGTCTGAGTAATTAACTTAAGGAGAATCAAATGGATAAGAGAACAAAATTTACGCTTGATGAAAATGAAATACCTACCCAGTGGTATAATATCTTGGCAGATTTCCCTGAGCCGCTGCCGCCAATTTTGCATCCTGGCACCGGAAATCCAGTAGGCCCAGACGATTTGGCTCCACTGTTTCCTATGGAATTAATCAAGCAGGAAGTGAGCACTGAGCGCTGGATTGACATCCCTGAGGAAGTCCGGGATATTTATCGATTATGGAGGCCGACCACTCTATTTCGGGCGCATAGATTGGAGAAGGCTTTGGATACGCCGGCCAAGATTTTCTACAAATATGAGGGGACAAGCCCCCCCGGGAGCCACAAGCCCAATACTGCCGTAGCTCAAGCATACTATAGTAAGCAGGAGGGGATAAAGCGCATAGCCACCGAGACCGGTGCTGGACAGTGGGGAAGTGCGTTATCCTTTGGTGGGGCTTGCTTTGGCCTTGAGATTAAGGTTTATATGGTGGCTATCAGCTATCACCAAAAACCGTATCGCCGCATAATGATGGAGACCTGGGGTGCTAAGTGTGTTCCCAGCCCCAGCACCGAGACCAAAGCAGGCAGGGATATGCTGGCCAAAGATCCTGATTGTCCCGGCAGCCTGGGTCTCGCCATCAGTGAGGCGGTCGAAGAAACGGTCTCTCGCGACGATACCCATTATGCGTTAGGCAGTGTGCTTAATCACGTGCTGCTGCATCAAACCGTTAACGGCTTAGAGACAAAAAAGATAATGGAGAACATAGACGCCTACCCCGATATTATTGTGGGCTGTATTGGTGGCGGTTCAAATTTCGCCGGTCTGTTTTTGCCCTTCGTCAAGGATAAAATTGATGGCACAAAGCCAGACCTGCGCATCATCAATGTAGAACCGGCAAGCTGTCCTACCATAACCAGAGGACCATACGCCTATGACTTTGGCGATGAAGCCGGGCTTACTCCATTGATGAAGATGTATACCCTGGGGCATGGCTTTATTCCACCGCCAGTCCATGCCGGTGGGCTGCGCTATCACGGGATGGCGCCTATCATATGCCACCTGCATAAACTTGGGTTAGTTGAAGCCAGAGCTGAGCACCAGCTTGCTACCTTCGAGGCGGGGATAACCTTTGCTCGCACTGAGGGTATTATC
>JADFWA010000098.1 GCA_015222855.1 Pseudomonadota bacterium
AATTTTCTATTTTGATATTTGCATTTCTTTCGCCTTTCACCTTTTGCCTCTAATCGAGATTGGGCAAAAGGGGACGTTTTGCAATGGTTTCATATTCTTAAATGAAAGGGGAGAATAACATGTTCGAAATTATCGATGTACATTCAAGGGAAATACTTGATTCAAGGGGAAACCCGACCGTAGAGGTGGAGGTCACACTGGCTTCAGGGATAGTCGGCAGGGCAGCGGTGCCATCGGGCGCGTCAACGGGAGAGCACGAGATGGTTGAGCTGAGAGACGGCGATAAGGGCAGGTATCGCGGCCTGGGCGTTCAGAAGGCCGTGGAGAATGTGGTTCATACGATAGCTCCGGCGATAATCGGCATGGACTGCAGCCTGCAGAGGGAAATCGATTATGCCATGATTGAACTGGATGGAACGGAGAACAAGGGCTCCCTCGGCGCGAATGCCATTCTGGGTGTGTCGCTCGCCTGCGCCAGGGCGGCCGCGGAGGTGACAGGCCTTCCGCTTTACAGGTATATCGGAGGGGTTTCCGCCAGAGAAATTCCTGTGCCGATGGCCAATATCCTGAATGGCGGCCAGCATGCGGACAATAATGTCGATATTCAGGAATTTATGATCATGCCGGTCGGCGCCGATAGTTTCAGAGAAGGTTTGCGCATGTGCAGTGAGACCTTTCATAATCTGAAGGATGTTCTTAACAAAAAGGGATATAACACCGCGGTCGGCGATGAGGGTGGATTCGCGCCCGATCTGAAATCCAATGAGGAGGCCATGTCCCTTATCATGAAGGCCATTGAAAAAGGAGGTTACGAGCCGGGGAAAGACATATTCATAGCCATTGATTCGGCGGCAAGTTCGTTTTACGTTGACGGCAAATATGTTCTTTCTGCCGAGAAAAAACCGAACAAGAGCGCGGAAGAGATGGTCAAGTTTTACAGCAGCCTGGTTAAGAAATACCCCATCATATCCATCGAAGACGGACTGGATGAGAATGACTGGGAAGGCTGGAAGATACTGACCGATGAACTGGGTTCCAAAGTCCAGATTGTTGGTGACGACCTCTTCGTAACGAATAAGAAGATACTGGAAAGGGGAATATCTCTCGGAGTCGCCAATTCCGTCCTGATTAAGCTCAACCAGATAGGCACACTGACCGAAACCCTGGAGACCATCGAAAGGGCGAAGGAGGCGGGGTACACGACGGTGGTATCTCACAGGTCCGGGGAGACAGAAGATACCTGTATGGCGGATGTCGCCGTGGCGGCGAATTGCGGGCAGATAAAAAGTGGCTCCATTTCACGAAGTGAGCGGCTGGCAAAATACAATCAACTCCTGAGGATAGAGGAAGAACTGGGCGATGTGGCGGTGTACAGGGGAAGGTCGGCGCTATACTGTATTAAGGGCTAAAGGCTAAGGGTGAAGGGCTAAGGGTTAAGGGTTAAGGGCTAAGGGTGAAGGGCTAAGTGCTAATGTAGCGCAGCCCTTCAGGGCTGCCGTATTAATGCAGGGCTGAAGCCCTGCGCTACGGTTTTAAAAGGGTTAAGTGTTAAAGGCAAATGGCAAATGGAGTGAAGACTATGTTTCCTTGAGGGGTGTTCCTTTTACCTTTCGCCTTTAGCCTTGTGCCTAATTTTTTGTTGACTATGTTTTTGCCATGTATTAAATTTGTTTACAATGGTAAAATTTTTAAATAATAGTGGTATATTAAAATCTTGAAGCAAAAATATCTCTATCTTAAGACCTTCGGTTGTCAGATGAATGTCCATGATTCGGAGCAGATGGTAGAGCTGCTCGGTGGGCAGGGATATAAGACGACGGATGATGTGGAGAAGGCCGATCTTATTATATTCAATACATGCAGTATCAGGGAAAAGGCCGAGCAGAAGGCGTACAGTGAACTGGGGAGATGCAGGAAGTTAAAATTAAGGAAGCCCCATCTGATTATAGGCATAAGCGGGTGTCTTGCCCAGCAATTGGGGGCAAAATTCTTCAAGAGGGCACCCTACCTGGATCTGGTTTTTGGCACCCATAATATACATCGCCTCCCCGAGATGATAAGCCATGTAGAGGCTGCCGGATCACGGGTTGTAGAAACTTCGTTTCATGATTCCGTAAGGTCTCTGGGTATACTGGCATTGCCCCGAAACGGTAGTATCAGCGCCTATGTGACAGTGATGCAGGGCTGCAACAATTTCTGTACCTACTGCGTGGTTCCCTATCTGAGGGGTAGAGAAGAGAGCAGGAAGCTTCAGGATATTGTAAATGAGGTGGTTGCCCTTGCCGATCATGGCATAAAGGAGGTGACTCTTCTCGGGCAGAATGTAAATTCCTACGGCGAGACAGTAAACGGCTGTTCCGGCTTTTCAACTTTGCTGAAGGAGGTCGGGGGGATAGAGGGGATAAAGAGGATAAGGTTTACGACTTCTCATCCCAAGGACCTGTCGGAAGATATTATAAGGTGTTTTGCCGAGGTTGATGATCTGTGCGAGCATATTCACCTGCCCGTTCAGTCGGGGTCGGATAATGTTATAAAGAAGATGGGCAGATATTATACAAGCGGGGATTATCTGGACAAGGTGGCTGAATTGAGGGAAGTCTGTCCTGATATCAGCATTACTTCAGATATTATTGTGGGATTCCCCGGAGAAACCGAGGAGGATTTTCAAAAGACTGTTGACCTTATGGAAAAAGTCAGATTTGACGGTCTTTTTTCTTTCAAGTATTCTGAGCGTGACGGTACGGCGGCCGTGAAGTTTGATAATAAGGTGAGTGAAGATGTTAAAGGCGAAAGGCTGCAAATCGTTCAGTCCCTGCAGGAAAAGCATACCCTTGAAAGGAACCGTGCCCTTGAGGGTGGCGTAGAGGATGTTTTGGTAGAGGGTTTTAGTAAAAATTGCCGTGATGATGTAATGGGAAGAACGCGGTCCAATAAGATTGTTAATTTTAAAGGAAGCGCCGATATTGCCGGTAAGACCGTTCCGGTAAAGATTACAAAAGCCTATCTCCATTCCTTGAGGGGTGAGTTGGTGTGGGCAAAGGGCTAAGGGCAAAGGGCTAAGGGCTAAAGGCTTTTTCTGTTTCCCTTTGCCTTTAGCCTTTTGCCCTTTGCCTCTAATTGGGCAAAGGTCTTATAAGGAGGTTTGAAAATGTTAATAGAAATGAAGGTGTCCGGTTTAACCATAGACCCTTTGACGAACACACCCATAGTAATCTTGAAGGATATGGAGGAAAGGAA
The DNA here is from genome assembly GCA_015222855.1 of Pseudomonadota bacterium. GTDB lineage: Bacteria > Desulfobacterota > Syntrophia > Syntrophales > JADFWA01 > JADFWA01. The sequence continues at coordinate 3,238 of JADFWA010000098.1, forward strand.
GGCTATCCCGATATGGATAGGGCTCTTTGAAGCGAGCGCCATAGCGACCGAACTGGAAAAGGTAAGTTTTTCCAGGCCGATGACCCACGATCTTTTGCACAGTATATTGAAGAATCTCGATGTGGAAATGACCAGGATTGAGATTACCGATCTGAAGAATAATACATTTTTTGCGAATATATGCCTTCTGAAAGGTGGGAACAATGTTGTTGTTGATTCCCGCCCCAGTGACGCGATTGCCCTTGCTTTAAGAGCGAATGTCCCTATATTTGTTGATGAGAAGGTTATAGAGAAATCAAGGAGTGTGGATATGGGGAAGGAAAAAGTTGATCTGGACAAGTTGAAGGAAGATAAGTTGAGGGAATTCCTGGAAAATCTTTCTCCGGAAGATTTTGGAAAATATAAAATGTAGGTTACTGTTTAGGTAGCCACCAAGGCTCCAGGGCACAAAGAATGTTTATGAATTTTTCCTACTTATCTAAAAACTTGGCCATCTAAGATTGGAAGGCAACCCACGGTTTTCTTATAAATTTTCTAATCTTGGTGACTTGGTGTCTTAGTGGCTGAATAGTTACAAATGTAATGTGGAATTGTCATGAAAGAAGAGATCCGGCGGCTTTATCTTCAGGTTGGTGATCAGGTGATTCACCGTCGCTTTCCTCAATGGGGCTACGGTGTTGTAGATGAGGAAAAGAATTCCCAGGTATTGGGAGGGTCTTCTTATGTCAAAATCACCTTCAGGGATGGCCGTACAAGGGTGTTTGATAATAATTTTGACAACCCCTGTTGTTGTTACCATGCCGGAATAAGGAGGTGCGAATAACACTTTCGCTATGAAAGTTCAGAGTTCAAAGTTCCGAGTTGCAGGGTGGGTGCTGCCCATCAACTTTCTTAATTATGGGTGGCATGGACAAACCATGTGCCGGACTTTGATCCGGTATTGTTTGTCCGTGTGTAACTACTCAGGTTCAAAGT
>JADFWA010000099.1 GCA_015222855.1 Pseudomonadota bacterium
ACTCTATTTTATTCAAAAAATAGATCGGGAAACAAGAATCTGGCGCTATGTGGAAAAGCTTCTGCCCTATAAATGCATGTCGAGCCAGAAAATTTGTTACCTACCCGCGGCACTCCAATGGAAGGAATTGTACCGCCGCGTGAAAAGCCCTTTTGGTGGAGAGTTGAGGCCTGTTGAGAAGGAAAATAATCGAGGCAACCCCGTATTTGTCGTCAGATCCAATCCTGCATTGAAAAAACTGAATCTGCCCGGAGCCTCCCGGGGCAAACGCCCACTTATCACGCCTGACGGGAAAGGAGTTTGGCTTGCCGTTAAGGGGCCTTATGGACGAGAGTGGGACACTCTCACTTTATACGACCACACTGCTCTTTTCGATATTGAAACGGGGAAGACTCTGGGTAAACTAAGATTGCAAACAAGTGTTCCCAAGAACTTCTCACGGGGCTCTGACGGACCCGGTTCACACGGCGGAAACTGCATGGGATATGACGGCTTTATTTATACGTGCCAGCATGGAGGATGCAATGGCGGGCCGGGGCGAATGTTTTCTATCGATTCGAATACTGGGACGATTACTATGCTCTATGATAGCATGGCTTCAGATGGCTCATGGAGAAAGATGCGGAACAAGAAAATAGTCATAGACGGCCCATCCGATGCCAAATCCCTGCTTTTTACCTCCACGCTTTGGCAAGTCCAATGTCCACGCACCGGTGCGATCATGAATGGCGGCTGGGACAATTCGGGCATTCGCCGCTATCACGATGGGTTTGTCACCACCATTGTGAACGGAGATTGGTTCAACATTCCGAGACCGGGTTGGAAAAACGGCCCTGGATTCCGTCACGGCAACAGCAATCCTTCGGTCGCGCCCAATGGTGACCTGTATATCCCGGATGTAAATTCTGATGTCCCTCGTATCTTACGGATTTATCGCACCGATTGGTCGAAGGAACAGCCCGTAAACGGCTATGCGGAAAAGTTCATCCCGAAAGAAAAGATGGAAGCCCTGATACTGGAGTACGCGCGGAAGTATATCGAAAACTACGAGGAGAACAGCAAGATTTTAAACAGGGAATAACCGTACCTGGGTGTGTCTGCGGTTAATCCCAGTTTATCTGAGAGGGGTAAGTCTATGAATATTTTGATCGTAGGTCATGATACATTTGAAAACAAGGGTTGCCAGGCATTAATTTACACAACCACCAGGATACTGAAAGATACATTCCCCAGCGCACAGTTCAAAGTCTTCTCATGGGATCCGGATTATGATGCCCCGCGTTTCAATCAGCCCGATATTTCTTGCGAGTTTCTCCAGCACAAATTCAATGTCAATGAGTTCTCCCCCCGCAACCGTCTCTGGCTTTTCGTGAACGAAACCCTGAAGATACGAACAGAGAAGATTCTTTACGCCCCACAGTATTTTTATGACTCCCTGAGCTGGGCCGATCTCGTCGTGGTAAGCGGTGGAGACATTCTCGCTGATTACGGAGAGAGGTCAGTAAAACATTACTTTTTCCCTATAGCTGTGGGTATAGCGTTGGGCAAACCCGTATATGTTTTTGCCCAGTCTATTTCACGATACAAGGACCCAAAACTCCAGCGTTTCTGTAAGACATACCTCGACAAGGTAAAGTTGATTACGGTGAGAGAACAGTTGTCTTACGACTACATGAGAGAGTTGAGGGTAAAGGCCCCTGTTCATCTTACTGCAGATCCCGCTTTTACTCTTCAACCGTGCTCATCCAAGCGTGTGAAGGAAATTACAAGACAAGAAGAGATTGTTACTGATGCTGGTCCCCTCATCGGCTTTTCAGTGAGCAGGACGCTGACGCGCTGGGGCGGAGGTGAGCATGGGGAATTTGCTCAGGACATGGCTGGTGCCATAGATGTTTTAGCGGAAAAATATCAGAAGACCCGGTTCGTCTTCGTCCCTCATGTCACCTACCATAATGATCCGAAAAACGATGACCGAGAGGTCGGGCGTGAAATTTACGAAAAAATTGCTCATCAGAACCGGGTATGCCTAATTGAAGGAGACTACGACTGCCAGGAATTAAAAGGACTGATCGGTTCATGCGACATCTTTGTCGGGGCGCGCACGCATGCCACTATCGCGTCCGCTTCGCAACTGGTCCCGACCATCGCGCTGGCATACAGCACCAAGGCCTACGGAATCATGAAAGATGTATTAGACCAGAAGCGATGCGTGCTGGACGTGAAGGAATTTACGACCGAGAAGCTTGTTTCTATGGTGGAAGCCTTGCTTTCCGAAAAAGATCAAGTGGTGGCTATCATGAAGGAGCGTGTTCAGAAAATCCGAGCTGCTTCCTTGCGAAATGGTGAATTAGCCAGGGAGATCATACCAGTTGGTACGAATTAACCGCAGACTTACACAGACATACGCAGACATTTTGAATCTATAATAAGTATTCGATTAAGAAGGAGAGTGTATCATGACTCACATATCAGACTCTATGCACAATTTGATGATGTTTTATAAAGATAAGAGCTGTCTGGTAACGGGTGGCTTTGGTTTTGTCGGGGGACACGTTGTTGATTTTCTGCTTAAGAGTGGCGCAGTAGTACACGCTTTGGACATTGACACCTCTCCTGAAAGGCAATGCCTCATAAATCTAAAAGGCTTGCGGGATAAGATAAATGTTATTACTGCTGATATAACCGATCAGAATACCATGGAAGATGTCGTTAAAGAAACAAAGTGCAGTATAATATTTCACTTTGCTGCAGCGGCGACAGTTGTAGAAAAGGCAATGGATATCCCATATGCCACGGTAATGGCAAATACCATGGGACTTGTAAATATCTTGGAAGCGGCAAGAAAATCGGATGGTTCTATATATTCTATTCTTTTCTCTTCTACCGACAAGGTTTACGGAGAGGCAACGGAACTTCCCTATGTTGAAAATGTTACCCCATTGAGAGCTATCGGACTGTATGACGCCACAAAAATGGCTGCTGATGTCCTTGCAAGGTCATATGCCGAGGTCTTTGGAGTCAATGTAGTAACGGCAAGATTGTGTAATTTAATAGGGCCTTATGATTTTAATATAGACTTCAGGCTGTTACCAAAATCAATGAAAAATATTTACTGTCAAGGTCAACCACCGGAGCTTTATTTTCATTCCCTGGATCATTGGAGGGATTACTTATATATTGACGATGCTGTACGGGCGATGCTCCTCCTTGCAAAAGAGAAAAAATGTCATGGAGAAATATACAACATGTCCGCGTGTCACTTTGCTTCTACACCGACCATGATAAAAGAGGTCGTGAACAAAACAGTGGAAATAGAGCGCCGATTTAACGGAAAAATAGCGCAACAGATATTGGAGCAAGGTGCGAAAATAGTAATGGGTGATGCCAAGCATATTGTTATTGAAAAGCAACACTTGAGTGGAGACAAGATAAAGGATGCTATTGGCTTTGTGCCGGAGATTAGTTTTGACGAGGGGTTGGAGAAAACGATTTTGTTCTACAGACAGTACTTTCAGGATTTCAAGCAAGGGGCTACCGAAGAATAGCTCACCGCCAAGAGCGCTAAGAAACGCTAAGAAAGGCAAAGAAATATGACAGAAAATGAAATTGGGAAAATAGTCGTCGACTCAGCAATCAAAGTCCATAAGGTCCTCGGACCAGGATTATTGGAAAGTGCATATGAAGCCTGCTTGGTCCATGAACTCAAAAAACGTGATCAGAAAGTTCAAGCCCAGGTTGGCCTTCCCGTCAAATATGAAGATGTTATTCTCGATGTGGGATATCGCGTTGATATTTTAATAGAAGAAAAGGTAATACTGGAACTTAAGGCAGTTGAAAAATTGTTGCCCATTCATGAAGCCCAGCTTCTTTCATATCTCAAGTTAAGCGAATGCAAATTAGGCTTTCTGCTTAACTTCAATGTTTATAGAATGAAAGACGGCATTCGTCGCATGGTGAACGGTCTGTAATTATGAAAAATATATTCACCGCTAAGAGTGCTAAGAATAAATCTTTAAAATAAACTTTGCGTTTCTTGGCGCCCTTTGCGGTGAGCTATTA
>JADFWA010000100.1 GCA_015222855.1 Pseudomonadota bacterium
GCCGACCGCCGGATTTACCAAGCCGACGAATATGCCGCTGATGAGTTTGATATGCTGACAATTTCCTATTACCAGAAATTGAATGAGGAAAGAGCGGGGATTTTGGAGGAGGTGTTGGCAAGCGGGAGGTTTTATCAACTATGAATGATATTATCTTAAATAAAAAAGAAAGCATCGAACGGTGTATCAAGCAGATTCGCGCCTATTACGCATTGCCCAGTGACATGCCTTTTGAAGAAGATTACCTGAAGCAGGACGCGATTGCAATCAATTTGCAGCGTGCCTGCGAGCAGTCTATCGATTTAGCCAATCATATTATAAAAACCAAGAAGCTCGGATTGCCGAAAGAGAGTAAAGAGAGCTTTCAACTGCTGGCGAAAAATAAAATCATTCCCAAAAAACTTTCGATCAATCTCGAAAAAATGGTGGGGTTTAGAAATATATTGATTCATGAATACCAGCATCTGGATATTAAGCTGATGATTAATGTGATTGAAAATCATTTAGACGACTTGCTTTACTATACAGACTTGATATTGAAGGAGTTTTATAATGGCCCTGCATCCTGATTTTCCTTCTGAACCCTGACATCCGCGATGGGCAACGCGAGACGGAATTGGTAACAAGTTTTAGGGAATACAATGGACAAGGTAAAGGGTAGAAAAGCGAGTATGGGGTCATTGGGGGTCATTATCAGATGGGGAAAATAAGAGTCGGTATCATATTTGGTGGTATGTCCTCGGAAAAGGAGGTCTCCCTGAATAGCGGCAGGAATGTTTACGACAATCTTGACAGGGAAAAATATGAGGGGATACCGGTATTTATGGATGATAAAGGGGGGTTATGGATACTTCCCTGGCAGCTTGTGTCTCAAAACACGACCATCGATATCTCGGAGCAACTTGACGGTGCGGCAAGAAGGATATCCTATGAGGGATTGAAGGATGAGATAGATTTTGCATTCATTTCTCTGCACGGGAAATACGGTGATGATGGGTGCATCCAGGGACTTCTGGAATTGCAGGGTATTCCCTATACGGGTCCTGGTGTGCTGGCCTCGGCTCTCGGTATGGACAAGCATATTCAACAGAAAATCCTTAAGGCACATGGTATCGGTGTGCCTGAAAGTACGGTAGTCCGGGAAGAAGAATGGAGGCAAAACGGGAAAGATGTCGAGAAGAGATTGATCGACAGTTTCGGCATTCCCTTTGTTACAAAGCCGACGAGGGAGGGGTCGAGTATAGGGGTAACAATAGTAAGGGATTCAAGCTCTCTTGAGCAGGGGATGACAGAGGCCCTCAAATGGGATACTGCCGTTCTTGTAGAGGAGTATCTTGACGGTACGGAATTTTCATGCATTATCCTGGAGGAGAATGGAAAGCCACTACCTCTGGCGCTGACGGAGATTCATCCCCAGAGTGAGTTCTATACATATGATGACAAGTATATGCCCGGAAGATGCAGAAAGTTTACCCCGCCGAAGAATATCCCGGCCGATGTGGTGGAACATATCAAGAAAGAGGCCGTTCGGGCATTTAAGGCGCTCGGATTCAAATCCTACGGCAGGATTGACGGGTTTGTCCTGAAGGACGGCCGGGTGCTGATAACGGATCCGAATTCATCATCCGGTATGGCGCCCTCTTCATTCTTCTTTGAACAAGCGGCCTGTGCCGGCATGCTTCCCTCCATGATGATATCCAGACTTATCGAAACTTCCCTCCAGATTCACAGCGAGAAAAAAGGGCCGTTGGAGGGATAAAATTTGAGACTTTACAAAATAACTAAATAACATTATAGTTCTGCGCGATTATCAAGGATAGAAAAAGAAATGGAAACCAAAAATACTGAAAAACTGAGGGTCGGAATTATCATGGGGGGAATATCCTCCGAAAGGGAGGTCTCCCTGGAAAGCGGCAGAAATATCTTCAGCAAGATCAGCCGTGAAAAGTATGATCCGATTCCTGTCTTTATGGACAGCCGGGGTGGTTTCTGGGAGATACCGATAAAACTGCTGATGCGAAACAGCACCCATGATATCGAAGTGGATCTGGAAGAGGAGGCGACGCCCATACCTTACGAAGACCTGAAATCCCGTATGGACTTTGTATGTCTCGGCCTCCATGGAAAATATGGGGAGGATGGGTGTCTGCAAGGGCTTCTGGAACTCCTGGGGCTTCCCTATACTGGTTCCGGTGTCCTCGGTTCCGCCCTTGGCATAGACAAGTACACTGCAAGAAATATCCTCGCCATGAGTGGGATCGATGTGCCCAAAACCATGCCGGTAACCAGAAGAGCGTGGGATAACGAGGACAGGAACGGCATCTTGGGAAAAATTGAAGAAGAGGTAGGGTTTCCCTGTGTTGTTAAACCCACCAGGGAGGGATGCAGCACCGCCGTCAAGAAGGTGGTATCGAAAGAGGGTATCCCCGATGCCCTGATCTCCGCCTTTGAATGGGACAATACGGTACTGGTTGAAGAGTTTATTGACGGAACCGAGGTTACATGCGGTGTTATAGGAAATGACGAACCTACCCCCCTGACGCCTTCAGAAACCGTTCCTACGGAAGATATCCTCTCCCTCGAAGACAAATTTCTCTATGGCCAGGGTGAGAACAAGACCCCCGCCAGACTCCCGGAAGAGACATTGAAAAAGATACAGGATGTCGCTGTGCAGGCATTTTGTGCCCTTGGGTTGAAGGTATATTCAAGGATAGATATGTTTGTGCGAAAAGATGGACGGGTGGCGGTGCTGGAGCCCAACACCCTCCCCGGAATGACCCCCTCGACGGTACTCTTTCACCAGGCGGCCGCTTCCGGCATAGACCAGACGGGTTTGATCGACCGGATTATTGAACTATCCCTGGAAGTTCACGCAAAGAAGAGAGGACCTTTATAATTAAGAGTTAAGAATTAAAAATGAAGAATTAAAAACTTTCATTCCCCATTTATAATCCTCCATTCTTCATTTTTCACTCTTCACTCTTCACTCTTAACTCTTAACTCTTGATTGGTGCTTGATGAATAGAGCTTCTACTGCCATTGATAATCTGGGAAGATCGGTCCTGCGAAATGTCGAGGAGATGGGGAGAATCCTTCTCCTTTTTATTTCGGTTTTAAGCTGGATGATCAGACCCCCGCTGAAACTCCGGCTTATCTTCAAGCAGATGGAATTTGTCGGTGTTAAATCAATATTTGTCGTTGTCCTGACCGGAATCTTTACAGGTATGGTCATGGCCCTTCAGGGATATCATGGTTTTAGAATGTTCAGTGCGGAAAGTCTGGTTGGCTCCACAGTAGCCCTGGGTATGACGAGAGAGCTGGGACCGGTTCTCACCTCTCTTATGGTAACGGCCAGGGCTGGTTCGGCCATGGCAGCAGAGCTGGGAACCATGCGGGTCACGGAACAGATCGACGCCCTCTCCGTCATGGCGGCAAATCCCGTCAAGCATCTCATTGTTCCGAGAGTTATTGCCGGCGTTCTTATGGTGCCTGTTTTGACCATAGTCGCGGATTTCGTGGGGATCCTCGGCGGCTACTTTGTTGGCGTACCTGTTCTCGGGATCAACTCCGGAATATTCGTCAAAAATATTACAAGGTACGTTGACCTGGACGATATCTATAACGGGTTGATCAAGGCGGCTATCTTCGGCCTTATCCTGTCTCTGATTGGATGTTACAAGGGATTCAATACCAGCGGGGGGGCGGAAGGCGTTGGCAAGGCGACAACGGAAGCGGTTGTACTGGCTTCAATATCAATACTGATAAGTGATTATTTTCTGACCGCGATTATGTTTTAATTATGATTAAAATTGTTGATCTTCATAAATCTTTCGGTAAACAGAAAGTTCTGGACGGAGTTAATCTCGAGATCGAGGAGGGAAAGACAACGGTGATCATCGGGAGGAGCGGTGGGGGGAAGAGCGTTCTCCTGAAGCATATCATAAGACTCCTCAAACCGGACAGCGGCCATGTCCTGGTAGATGGCACCGATATTACCAAACTTAATGATAAGGACCTCAACGAAATCAGAAAGAAGTTCGGGGTGCTCTTTCAGGGGGCTGCCCTCTTTGATTCCATGACTGTGGGGGAAAACGTCGCATTTCCCCTGAAAGAACAGACAAAGATGAAGGACAGTGAGATAAGAAAGATAGTTGCCGACAGGCTCAGGGCGGTGGGACTTACCGGTATCGAGGAGAAGATGCCCTCCGAGTTGAGCGGTGGGATGAGAAAAAGGGTGGGGCTGGCGAGGGCTATCGCCATGCATCCTGAAATTGTCTTGTTTGATGAGCCCACAACCGGCCTCGATCCGATCATGACTGAAGCTATAGACAATCTTATCATAGATACCCAGAAAAATTTCAACCTGACAAGCATTGTTATCAGCCACGATGTCGAATCCATCTTCAAAGTCGGCCACAAGATAGCCATGCTGCATGAAGGAAAGATAGTGGAATATGGGACACCTGAAGAGATCAGAGAATCCAGGAACCCTGTACTGGTGCAGTTTCTGTCGGGAAGTACTGAAGGGCCGATAAAGATAATATAAATGAAGAATTAAGAATTGAGAATTAAGAGTGAAAAAAGATATTGGTTTTTATTCCGATTGCATTTAAACAAGAAACGAAAAATAATTTTTCATTTTTCACTCTTAACTCTTAATTCCTAAAGCGGGGGCGCAGGATGTTTTCAATAAGTTCAGAGGCAAAGGTAGGATTGTTCGTCCTGGTGGGGCTGATCATACTTGGATACATGTCCTTCAGGGTGGGTGAGTATGGCTTCGGTTTGAAAAAGGGATATCTGGTAAGCGCCGTATTTGACAACGTGGCGGGGCTGGAGAAGGACGCATCCGTACAGATCGCCGGCGTCGAGGTGGGGAGGGTTGAGGATATAAGGCTTGAAGATGGAAAGGCCCTGGTAACCATGCGAATAATTCCCGATGTGAAGCTGGCAAGGGATGTAACGGCCTTGATTAAAACCCACGGCATCCTGGGCGAAAAGTATGTAGAGATTGTCCCGGGATCGGAATGGGAAACATATCTTGAGGAAGGAGAGCGAATAACCAGTGTGGAGCGTCAGGCGGATATCGACAGGCTTTTGGCACAAATCGGTGCAATAGCCGATGACGTAAAGGTGGTGACCACATCCTTGAGCAATGTTCTCGGGGGGGAAGAGGGCGAAGAGTCTCTCAAAAGTATAGTCAGAAACATGAGGGATATGGCTGAAAGTATGAACAGAATTGTGGAACAGAACGACGAGAAGTTTTCCACGATGCTCACAAGTCTGCGAAACGCATCCGTACAGATGGAGAAGACCTTTTCTTCACTCAACGAAATTACGGCGGGGATAAACAAGGGTGAAGGGACAATAGGGCGTCTGGTGAAGGATGAATCCACAATCGATAAGCTCAACAAGACCCTCGCTTCACTTCAGCAAATTACCGATAAGATCAATGAAGGAAGAGGGACTTTCGGCAAACTGATACATGATGAAGAGACCGCTGATAATCTGAACGAGACCCTGTCTGGCATCAACAGATACGTAACCAAGGCGGAACAGTTCAGGACGTTCCTCAGCTACAGGGGAGAATACCTCTTTGATACGAGTGACGCGAAGAGCTATCTTGAGCTTAAGATTCAGCCCAAGGAGGATAAGTTTTACATACTTGGGATAGTGGCCGATCCGAGGGGGAGAAGAACTGTCAAAGATACCACGACGGGCGGAGTAACCACACGCACAGAGGAATGGGAAAGGGACAAGGTCCTCTTCAATGTGGAAATTGCCAAGAGATGGAAAGATGTTGTCCTAAGGGGCGGGCTTCTGGAATCCACCGGCGGTGTGGGAATAGACTATTTCGCATTTAATGATAGGCTCCAGTTCACCTTCGAGGCATTCGATTTTGACACCGACAGGGATCCGCATCTCAAGGCGTATGCCGAATACAGGCTTTTCAAACACCTGTATCTTTCAGCGGGGTGGGATGATTTCTTGAGCGACGAAGGAAACGAGTCGCCCTTTGTCGGGATTTCGGTACGGTTCGAGGATGAAGACCTCAAATATCTCCTGACCAGCGCACCGATTCCGAGGGATTGATGACTCAGAGGCACAAAGCACCAAAGGCACAGAGGCACAAAGTTTATAGGAGAACTGCCATGAAGTTATCTCTTTTGCCAAAAGCGAGATACTTTTTAACCGTCATTTTACTCCTGTTCTTTATTATACCGGGTACAAGCCATGCAGCCGGTGTATTGCCGGATGTGGAGACGCGTTCAATTATTCAAAGTGTTGACGGCTATGCAAAGGTTGTGGGGGACAAGAAGCCAAAACAGCTGCGTCATGGAGCTCTTTCTATTGCAAAACGCAAGGCCCTTGAGAGTGCAAGGAAATACCTTGAGTCCGGAACGAAGGGCAAGTATGAAATTGTAAAGAACCGCCACGGTAAATTTATTACAGTCTTGGACAAGAAGGATTTCGGCATTGAGAACAGCAGCCGTTATCATGTGCGGCTAAAGACTGAGGTAAGATATAGACAGAAGAACTCCACAATGGAAGAAGCCGCACCTCTGACCGTAAAGATATGGACGGATAAAAAGAAGTATAAAGAAGGGGAACAGATAAACATATATATAGAGGGAAACAGGGATTTCTACGCAAAGATTGTAAAAATGGGTGCAAGTGGTGATATTGTTCAGCTTCTCCCCAACAATTACCGTCAGATATCTCTTTTTAAGAAGGGGGAGACTTACAGGATACCCGATGAGGGGGACAGATTTGACCTCAAGGTTTTTCCTCCCTTCGGAACGGAAAGGTTTATTGTATATGCATCTGAATTGCCTTTGAGCCGCATCAACATGAAGACCATTGCCAAGGGGCTCTACAGGTACAGAGGAACGAAACGATCACTTGACAGGAGTGTACGATCTACGGTGCCGGTTGGCAAAGGCCGGCCAGTAGAGTTTTATGAGGCGGTTCGGACTATACTTAAAGCTCCCCATTAGTTAAAAGTGTGAAGTGAACTAAAGTGCCTAAAGTTAAGGATTTTGATCAGTTAACTTTAGATCACTTTAGGCACTTAGTTGTGAAGTTCGTGCAAAAATGGCAAAAGAATTTGGTTAAGGAACTATATCAAATATCAAAATGAAAAATGAAAAAGTAAAATGGGAAGCCAACC
>JADFWA010000101.1 GCA_015222855.1 Pseudomonadota bacterium
AATGGTGAATCGCTTAGACAGCCGAGACGGCTGTCCTACAGGATGGGGAGGACAGACTTTATTTTCAATGTCTATTTTGGGGACGATACAATCCCATAGAATATTTGTTTCTTATATGTTAAGCTCAAGGCATAGATGGGCAATGCCTGCCTTGCAACTACAACTCTGAACTTTAAACTTTGAACTCTGAACTTTTATCACCATGGCGGAAAACAAAAAAACAAAGCTTTTCCTGCACCTGAAAAAATGGCTGGAAAACACCATCCTGAAGTATAACATGGTGGAGGAAGGAGACAGGGTGCTTGTTGCCGTTTCCGGAGGGGTGGACAGTATGGTATTACTTGACCTTTTCAGCAGTCCGATGTTATTCGTTCCTCCAGAATTTTCACTGTTGGCGGTCAACATCGATCTTGGTTTCGACAATGATAACGGCAATCATTCCCTCCTGAGAAGACACTTTGAGGAAAATGGTTACGAGTACATAATGGAAAAAACCGACATAGGACATCTCGCTCACAGCGATTACAACAGGAAGAATCCCTGTTTTCTCTGTTCAAGACTGAGACGAAAAAGGATATTTGAAATAGCGGATAAGACAGGCTGTAACAAAATCGCCTTTGCTCACCATAAGGATGATATAATAGAAACGCTTCTTATCAATATCTTCTATGCACGGGAAATCAGCACCATGACACCCAATCAGTCGATCTTCGGGGGGGAGTTGCATATAATCCGCCCTCTTGCATATATAAGGGAAAACCTTATCAAGAAGTATGCAAAGGAATGCAGGCTGCCGGCTATTGAAAACAACTGCCCTACAAGCAAGGTCTCACGGAGGTTGTACATCAAGAAACTCCTGAACGATCTGGAGGGAGAGAACAAGGACATCCGGGAAAACATTTTTAAGGCTATGGGTAATGTAAAGATGGATTACCTGCTTTAGTAGGGGCGTATAGCAATACGCCCCTACCAAAGACACAAAGGCACAAAGGAGAAATTGGATGCTTGATGCTGGATGCTGGATATTGGGATTCGCCGTAGACGAAATTTTATCCAGCAACCAGCATCGAGTATCCAGCATCGGAGCGAAGCGACAATTTGTGTGGCTAAATAGCAATTTTTGATCTTGGGAATAATGAAAAGCTCAGAAAAAATAATATGCCAGAATAAGACAGCAAGACGAAACTACTTCATCGAAGATACATATGAAGCCGGAATCGCCCTTGTTGGTACGGAAGTGAAGGCCCTGCGCGAAGGCAAGGGCAATCTCAAGGACAGCTATGCCCGGGTGAAGGATGGAGAGGTATATCTATACGATATGCATATCAGCCCTTACTCGCATGGCAACATAGCAAACCATGATCCGCTCAGAGTGCGAAAGCTTCTCCTCCATAAAAGAGAGATAAAAAAACTTTACGGCAAAACAAGGGAAAAGGGACTGGCCCTGATTCCTTTAAAAGCATACTTCAAGAACGGTAAAGTGAAGATAGAGATAGGCACCGGCAAAGGCAAAAAACTGCATGACAAACGCCAGACCCTCAAAGCCAAAGCAGACAAACGGGATATGGAAAGAGAATTCAGGAGGAAGAACCGGGATAGATAGAGACCTTTGAAAAATACTCAATTTCGTTCGAGTTCAAGGAAGGCGAAAATTTTAACCGCAGGAATACACTCCCGTATTTTGAGGATTGAAATTTGGGCCTGACGCCGAAATCGGGAGAAAGGGGGTGTTTTGCAAAGGTCTCAGATACAAGTAGGCATCGTGACTGTTGACCGGCCTGTGGCCACAACGAAGCATAAAAGCGCCGGTTGGGTGCAATTTTAATATAATTAGCTGAAATCCTTCCTGCCTGTGCCGTAGCACGGCAGACAGGAACTTTAGGCACTTTAGCTCACTTTAAACTTTAGACACTTTCATACAAACGCATATGCCGCAAATGCCCCATCATGGCTGAGACTGATGTCAACTCCCACCCTCCGGTCTTCTACATAGACGATTGGGGGCTTCAACCCAGACGGTCCTTTCAGACGACGAATTTCAATCTCATCCGGATTTCGATCTAAAAACAATGACAGGTGCCTTCTTGCAGCTTCACGCACAACAACCGACTCAACCAAGCCACTGCCGATACGCTGCACCCCCCAGATAACCGAATCTACAGCTTCGGGTGACCCTGTGGTTCCAATGCAATGCAGGGAATCACATGTCCGGAAAACCCTGACAGAGATTGGACCATGCGGTGTCTCCACAACTCCTGAGATAGAG
>JADFWA010000102.1 GCA_015222855.1 Pseudomonadota bacterium
ATACGGGGGTAGCATGGAAAATCGAATGCGCCTGCCCCTTGAGGTTATTGATGCTGTTCGAAGAGCAGTTGGGGAAGACTTTACAGTGGGTATTCGTTTATGTGTAGATGAAAAATTCTGGGGCGCAATCACGATTGATGAATCGCTGCAGGTCGCGCAAAGATTTGAGAACACCGGCCAGGTTGATTTCATCAATGTCTCTGTGGGCACGTATTATAACCTTTATCTGATCTTAGCTTCCATGTATACACCTATTGGATTTACAGTTGAACTGGCGGAGCAGATAAAAAAAACAGTAAAACTTCCGGTAATAGTAAGCTATCAGATAACCTCCCCACAAATGGCAGATGAGATCCTGGCCAACGGCAAGGCCGACGCTATAGGATTCGTACGGCCCTTGATCTGTGATCCCGATTTTCCAAAAAAGGCGCAAGATAGAAGACCTGAAGATATCCGATATTGTGTCAGAGACAATAAGGGATGTATTGGCAGCATTAACCAATCCAAGATCTTAAGTTGCATCCAGAATCCAACAGTAGGGAACGAATCGATTGACGGGGAGGAGACCTATACCCACGCTACTTTAAAAAAACGTGTAATGATAATCGGTGGTGGTCCTGCAGGATTGGAAGCAGCACGTGTTGCAAAAGAAAGAGGTCATGAGGTGACCGTTTATGAGAAAGAGAAACAGATAGGGGGCCAGATCAATATGATCAAAGAACGGCCTGGTCGGCAGGCAATGGCAGGGATCATTCTTTACCTGAGTCATATGTTGGAGAATCTTCAGGTTCCCATAATAACAGGGGTTGAGGTTACCCCGGAAATGGTTCTGGAGAAAAATCCAGATGCCGTGATTGTGGTCACGGGCTCAAGACCTAAGCTAGAGCCGCTTCCAGGAGAATATGGACCTCCATCGGTGCTAAATGTCTGGGAAGTCTTAGGAGGTCAATTCCCTATAGGTGAAAAGATCCTGTTTGTTGACGAAAATGGTGGTCATCATGCTACGGCCACGGTGGAACTGCTCGCCGATCAAGGCAAAAAGGTGGATATGGTGACCAGTGATCTTTTTATCGGTATTGAGCTGGGCCCTATTGGAGATCTCTATTTAAGCCGGCAGCGCCTGCTCCAAAAAGGGGTTACATTTACTTCTGATGTTGTCATAGATGAAATTGATGGGAGTAAGGTTAAGGCCCGAAATATATATACAAATGAGCCGATCCTGTTTCAGGGCTATGACACCATTGTTCTTGACATGGGGAATGTGGCTGATGATGATCTTTACCGTCAATTAAAAGGAAGGGTCAAAGAACTCTATCGGTCCGGAGATTGTGTGGCGCCAAGGGGCATTGATATGGCCATTTTAGAGGGAAGAAGGGTGGGAGAGAGGCTGTGAGTGAGTTTAAATATCTTTTTTCTCCATTAAAGATTGGTTCCCTGGTAGTGCCAAACCGGATCCACTTTGGATCCCACCTGACCAATTTTAGCGAAGATTATCAGATAAGTGAGCGCCACATCTATTATTATCGGGAGAGGGCGAAGGGAGGCTGTGGATTGATCACCACTGAGGAGATGACTGCTCATCCTACAGATCATGCTTATGATAAGCTTGTGGATGCCTTTGATCCCCAGGTGATTCCCGGTTATAAAAAGCTGACCCGGACAATTCACGAGTATGAAACCAGGATATTTGCCCAGTTGAATCATAATGGTATGCAAGCGGATGGCAAGATATCCAGGCTCCCGGTATGGGGCCCTTCAGCAGGGGTGGATCCTATATTTCGGGAAACCTCCAAGGAGATGGAGATAGAGGATATCAAGGAATGTATCGAATACTTTGCCAGAAGTGCCACCTATGCTGTTGAGGGTGGATTTGATGGCATAGAGCTGCAAGTCGGTCATAGCTCCCTTATCAGGCAATTCTTGTCTCCTGCTACCAATTTCAGGGAAGATGAATATGGGGGCACCTTTGAGAATCGGTTGCGTTTTTGCCTGGAGGTAATCGATGCAGTTCGCAAGGCAGTGGGTCCTGATTTTACTCTGGGTGTCCGTTTGAACGCTGATGAGATGCATCCCAGGGGTGGTCTAACCCTGGAAGATGCCAAAAAAATCGCTAACCGTTTGGAGGCTACAGGTCAATTGGATTTCATGGATTTAAGCCTGGGGACCTTTCATAATCTCTATCTTGTAGAGGGTTCCATGCATACCCCCTTGGCCTATACGGTCCCCTTGGCGGCTGGAATTCGATCAGTGATCAATCTTCCAGTTTTCTGTACAAATCGTATTAATGATCCTCTATTAGCCGAAAAAATCTTGGAGGATGGACATGCCGATATGATTAGTATGGTACGTGCATTAATTTGTGACCCGGAATTACCCAACAAGACCAGGGAGGACAGAGTAGATGATATACGTCAATGTATAGCCTGCAATCAGGGCTGCATCGGAAGGATGGGAGTGGGATTGCGGCTTGGCTGTATCCAGAATCCTGCTGTTGGGGAAGAGAAGACACTTGGCATTGGTACGCTTAAACCCTGTGAGAGACCTAAAAAGGTTGTTGTAGTGGGTGCAGGGCCTGCGGGGCTTGAAGCTGCTCGGGTTGCCTCATTAAGAAGACATAGGGTGATTGTTTTTGAGAAAAATGATGAGGTAGGAGGACAAAATATCATTGCAGGTAAGGCCGCTGGCCGACAGGAAATAACGGGTGTTACTAGGTGGCTGATAGGGCAAGTGAGCAAGCTCGACATTGAGATGAGGCTGGGGGCGGAGGCGAATGAGGAGACAATTTTACAGGAAAAACCGGATGCGGTTGTCTTGGCCACCGGTTCGGTTCCCAAGGAAAAACCTTTCCCCGGGGAGTATTCCTGTCCTGAGGTGGTCAATACCCAGCAAATCCTGAATGGTGAGGTAGAGGCCGGTGAGAAGGTCTTACTCATTGATCTTGACGGCCACCATCAGGCAACTGGCACAGCCGAACTTTTAGCCGACCAGGGCAAAACCGTTCATATTCTAACACCATCTCTGTTTGTGGGCGGTAAACTTGGCCCACTTCAGGATCTATATCTTTCTCGGCAACGGCTGGCCAAAAAAGGGGTTACCTTTACCCCGGACATTGCTGTGCTTGAGATTCAGGGAACCCTGATCAAAGGACTTAATGTCTACTCCAATGAGATGATTGATTTTGAGAGTTATGATACCGTGGTCTTGGCTGCAGGGAACGACTCCAGAGATGATCTTTATTTTGCCCTCAAGGGGAAGGTGAAGGAACTCCATCGCATAGGAGATTGTGTAGCCCCTAGAAAAACAGATATGGCTATTGTGGAAGGCCATCGGGTAGGAAGACTATTATAG
>JADFWA010000103.1 GCA_015222855.1 Pseudomonadota bacterium
AGGCCGGTGCTGATCCTCAAAAGGTGGTTTATTCCGGTGTTGGGAAGAGAGCGGATGAAATAGAATATGCCCTCAAATCCGGGATACTTATGTTTAATGTTGAATCTTCTCAGGAGCTTGAAGCTATAAATGACTGTGCGGGGAGAATGAGCAAAAGAGCGGGAATTTCCCTGCGGATAAATCCCGATGTCGATCCGATGACGCACCCCCATATATCAACCGGTCTCAAGGAGAACAAGTTCGGAATAGACATTGAGAAGTCTCTGGACGAGTACCGCCGTGCAAAGAAACTGGATCATGTCGATATTATGGGGGTGGATTGCCACATAGGTTCTCAGATAACCGAAGTTTCTCCCTTTGTGGATGCCCTGAACCGCTTAAAAACTTTGATACATCTTCTCAGGAGGGAAGAGGGTATCGAGATAAAATATCTTGATCTCGGGGGCGGCCTCGGTATTACGTATGATCAGGAAACTCCCCCCCATCCCGAGGAGTATGCAAAGGCGGTTCTCGATGTCTCGAAGGATATTGGGTGCACTTTTATATTCGAGCCCGGAAGGGTGATCGTCGGCAATGCCGGGATACTGGTTTCCAGAGTGCTTTACACCAAGAGCGGTGACGACAAAAACTTCGTCATCGTGGATGCGGGGATGAATGATTTGATACGTCCCAGTCTTTATGATTCGTATCACCACATTCAGCCTGTAATATTGGAGGACAGAGAGAGTTTTACCGCCGATGTTGTCGGGCCGATCTGTGAGTCCGGCGACTTTCTGGCCAAGGGGAGAAATCTTCCCAGGCTGAATAAGGGGGATCTTATCGCGGTGATGAGCGCCGGCGCCTACGGTTTTACCATGGCGTCAAATTATAATTCGAGACCCAGGATTCCGGAGGTTCTGGTGAAGGATGATCGGTATTATGTTATAAGGAAAAGAGAGAAATATTCTGATCTGATCAGAGGTGAGGAGATACCGGAATTTTTATATGAAAGTGCCTAAAGTTTAAAGAAGTAGCGCAGGGCTTTTGGTCACAACGAAGCATGAAAATGTAGTGCCCGTTCCCCGAACGGGCAGATGAGGGTCTGTCTGCGTGCGGATACCTGCCTGCCGCGCCTATCTGAACGAGAACACTTGCGGTCAGACTGCGGCGCAGGCATGGCGCACAGGCAGGCATCGGCCCCTACATTTCATACAAAAAATAAGAGGAGAGAAATTATGTTTAAGGGAGCGATAGTGGCGATTGTTACACCTTTCAAGAATGGAGAGGTGGATGAGGAGGCGTTGAGGGAACTTGTCGAGTTTCAGATAGAAAACGGGACTGATGGTATAGTTCCCTGCGGGACTACAGGTGAGTCTGCCACCATGTCCCATGAAGAGCATGACAGGGTTGTTGAGATCGTTGTAGACGCGGTTAACAAAAGAGT
The DNA here is from genome assembly GCA_015222855.1 of Pseudomonadota bacterium. GTDB lineage: Bacteria > Desulfobacterota > Syntrophia > Syntrophales > JADFWA01 > JADFWA01. Next base: position 1,424 of record JADFWA010000103.1, read on the forward strand.
GCCCGTCATTGCCGGTACCGGATCCAATAACACTAAAGAGGCGCTAAGGCTGACCAAGCATGCTCATGAAGTGGGGGCAGACGGCGCTCTGATGGTAACGCCCTATTACAACAGGCCGACCCAGGAGGGTCTCTATCAGCACTATAAAATGGTGGCCGAGGAAGTGCCGATTCCTATCATTTTATATAACGTTCCAAGCAGAACTGGGACGAATCTCTTGCCGGAAACGGACGCGCGTCTGTCCAGGATCAGCAATATCGTTGGCGTAAAGGAAGCTACGGCGGATCTGAAACAGGTTTCCAAGATAATCGATCTTTGCGGTGATGATTTTGCTGTTATCTCGGGAGATGATTTTACCGTTTTCCCCATCCTTGCCGTGGGTGGTAAGGGTGTTATTTCCGTTGTTTCAAATGTGGCCCCGGCTGATATGGCAAGTATGATCGATGCTTTTGAAGCGGGCGATATGGATAAGGCAAAAGAACTTCATTATAAAATGCGTTCCCTTATGGACGCGCTCTTTTTCGAGACGAATCCCGTTCCTACGAAGGCGGCCCTCGCCATGATGGGGAAGATTGAATATGAGTTGAGGCTTCCCTTGTGCGGGATGTCGGATGCCAACTATGAGAGATTGAAAAAAGTTGTCTCGGATTACGGATTGATTTAGAGGGGGTTTGGTATGGTCAAAGCGATTGTTACAGGCGCTGCCGGCAGGATGGGAGGGCGGATAATCAGCCTCTTATCCGGAACCGAAGGTATAGAAATAGCCGGTGCTGTGGAAAGGAAGGGACATCCGCTTGTTGGCCGGGATGTGGGAGAGACCCTCGGCCTCGGTAAAACAGGTGTGATAATAGAGGATGACATTGAAAAGTGTGTCCGGAACGGGGATGTCATCATAGATTTTACCAGTCATGAGGCATCTCTTGACCATCTTAAAATTGCTGCCGAAAATAACACATCCATCGTAATCGGAAGTACCGGATTTACGGCGGATGAGATGGAAAGCGTGAAAGATTTAGCCGGGAACGCGAGATGCGTCCTCGCTCCCAATATGAGTGTCGGTGTGAATGTGATGTTTAAGGTGCTGGAGTATGTGGCCGGTATCCTGGGGGATGATTTTGATGTAGAGATAGTGGAGGCGCACCATAACCAGAAGAAAGACGCGCCCAGCGGGACGGCGGTGAAGATGGCCCAGATTATTGCGGAATCACTCAATCGTGATTTGGAGCAGGTTGGCGTTTATGGAAGAAAGGGCATGATCGGCGCGAGGACGAAGGATGAGATAGGTATCCAGACTGTGAGGGCAGGTGATATCGTTGGTGAGCATACGGTGATCTTCGGCGGTATCGGTGAGAGGCTGGAGTTCATACATCGTGCCCACAGCCGGGATAACTTTGCCAAAGGCGCTATCAGGGCCGCGAAGTGGATTGTAGGCCAGGAAAACGGGTTTTACGATATGCAGGATGTCCTGGGATTAAGAGTTAAGAGTTAAGAATGAAAAGTGGTAGAGAGGGTGTCTGACATTATCAGTTTTGTGGGTATAGGTTCCAATCTTGGAGATCCCGTTGGTAATTGTCGTAGAGCTGTTGAACTCATATCGTCTATCAACGAGGTAAATGTCTTACAGGAATCTTCTCTATACAGGACGGAGCCTGTCGGTTTTTCGGGACAGGATTGGTTTATTAACTGTGTTATTGAGGCAGGGACGGCGCTTTCCGCGCATTCCCTACTGGAAGCCCTGCAACAGATCGAAAGCAGCATGGGCAGGGCAAGGGAAGCAAGATGGGGGCCGAGGACAATAGATCTGGATATCCTTTTTTATGGCCGGGATATCGTAGAAGATGATGAACTGGTGATACCGCACCCTGAGCTTCATAAAAGGCGGTTTGTTCTTGCTCCGTTGTGTGAAATCGTCCCTAATTTTATTCACCCGGTTTTTGGGATTTCAGTAAAGGAAATATTGGATAGTCTTGAGGATAAAAGTGAAGTTGAGGTAATTAAGCGGCCGGCAACCTGAAAATTTACGATATTTAAAATTCAACATCTAACATTTAGCATTTTCCCGAATACTATGTTCATCCGTTTAATATTTACACTTATAGTTGTTTACTTGATTTATCGTTTGGCCAAAGGGCTTTTTCTTCCTTCAGCCAAACAACGCGATAAATTTCCCGAAAGGCCGGCATCCATCGGTGGGGAGGATCTGGTTGAGGATCCCTATTGCCATACATATGTGCCGATAAGTGATGCTTACAAGGCGTCTTTAAACGGCAAAACGGTTTATTTTTGCAGCAAGGAATGTTTTGAGAAATATAAGGCGAACATCAATGAAAATACCAAAATGAAAAATTAAAAAGTAAAATGAGAGGACTATATAAGGGTTTTGTTGGTTTTTCATTTTGATATTTGAGTTAAGCAGAGGGGGTAGTTGAATTGAAATTTTTTATAGATACGGCAAATATTGATGAGATTAAGGAAGGTATCAGTATGGGGATGGTAGACGGAGTGACTACCAATCCCACTCTGATAGCGAAGGAAAACAGGGAATTTGACGTTGTGGTAAGGGATATCCTTGAGGCAGTCGAGGGTCCCGTCAGTCTGGAGGCACTCAGTTTGGAGGCCGATGGCATGGTTGCTGAGGGAAAAGAGCTGGTGAAGCTGGGGAGCAATGTGGTAATAAAGGTTCCGATGACCGTTGAAGGTTTGAAGGCCACCAGGAGTTTTTCTGATCTGGGAATCCGTGTCAATCAGACCCTTGTTTTTTCTCCTCTCCAGGCTCTGATGGCGGCGAAAGCCGGCGCTGCTTATGTGAGCCCCTTTGTTGGAAGGCTTGATGATATCTCCCATGACGGCATGGAGCTTGTGGAACGGATATTGACCATTTTTGACAATTATGACTTCGAAACAGAGGTTATTGTTGCCAGTGTGAGGCATCCGCTGCATGTGCTCGAAGCCGCGAAAATGGGTGCGGATATCGCGACCATTCCTTTCAAGGTAATAGCACAGTTGGCGAAACACCCGCTTACCGACATAGGCATAGAAAAGTTTCTGGCAGATTGGGAAAAAGTTCCCGGAAAAAAAGGGATAGCGTAACAGTCTATGATCGATTTCCTGAAAAAGTCATTTGACAGGCTGCCTATAGGATCTAAATGGAAGGAGATATTAAATCTCCCTAACAGCATAACACTGCTGAGAATCGGTGTTGTCCCCGTATTGTTTCTGCTCCTCCTTTCACCCGGCAGGGTATTAAGTCTGATCATAGCGGTCCTGTTTATTCTTGCAGCCCTGACGGATCTTTTGGACGGTTATATAGCCAGGAGATACGGGATTGTAACAAAAATGGGGAAATTGCTGGACCCCATAGCGGACAAGATTGTTGTAAGCACGGCCATGATATTGATGATCCCTATAGGCCATATTCCGGCCTGGGTCGTGGTTTTAATTATTGTGCGGGATGTTGCTGTTGATGGGATAAGGAGTGTTGCCTCTTCAGAAGGTCTTGTTATTCCCGCCGGTAAGCTGGGTAAACAAAAAACTCTGACTCAAAACATCGCCGTATCCTCCCTTATAATTCATTATCCACTATTTGGAATCAATGCCCATCTCGTGGGTATGGTCATTCTCTACCTTGCCCTGATCTTAACGATTTGGTCAGGCGTAGATTACGTTGTAAAGTTTTACAGGGGAACAATCGAGAAGTAAAAAGGCTGATCGCAATGAACGAGCTTACAGAGAAATTGAGTGAGCTTGAGAAGGAAAATAAACTCCTTCATTGTTTCAGGGACATTTCAAAGATACTGGTTTCTTCCGATAGTGTCGATGAAATATTGCTGGCGACGGTCAAGTATCTCGCCG
>JADFWA010000104.1 GCA_015222855.1 Pseudomonadota bacterium
GTAATGTAAAGATTGGAGCTGTCCTGAAGCCATTCAAAACCTGCCTCCGTTGCAGCCATTGCCATCTAGAACGATTTCTTTTCAATCGGTTATTATCTTGTTTTCATCGGTCTGATGACAATATCCGTAACTTCAGAACTTCTCGAAACGAATAGGGCATTTAAAACTATCTTGGCAATATCTTCAGGTTGTGAAAATGTTTCCGGTTGATATTGCTTGCCTTCTGCTTGACAAATGGCTTGCTGCATCGGTGTGGCAGTCCGACCGGGATAGACACTGATGATCCGCAGCCCATCCGCATTAACTTCTGCTCGTAAACTATCGGCAATAGCCTTAAGGGCTTGCTTTGTTGCCACGTACTGAGAAATATTCGCTATGCCACCAGTCAAACCAACACTCGAATTGATAAACACAATCTGACCTTTTTTCTTCCTGATCAGAGATAGAAGTAACTGGGTCAAATAATACGGCCCCCGGACATTCGTAAAAAATTGTCGGTCAAACTCATCAACGGGAGCATATTCAATGCTCCCACGCGAAAAAACCCCTGCACTATGAACAAGGACATCAACATGTCCCCAATGATTGTTAATTTCGATAAAAAAGTTCTTGATCTCGGCACAGGACGTCAAATCAACGCCATAGCAATACACTTTAGAACAGAATTTTCTTGCAGACTCAGCAACCAATTCCAGTTTATCCAGCGATCTGCCGACGAGACATACAATGGGGTAATGCTTACTGCATTCAATAGCAATGGCCTTCCCTATGCCACTGCCTGCTCCCGTTATAATTATTACTCTATCATCCGTAGAAATCATTTTACTAAACATACATGTATCATGGCGCCCCAGAAATGGAGAATGAGTGTTTAGATTTATATTACATGGAAACATCCGACCAGATCTTCCATGGTGCTGTCTCGTCATTCCATAATTTGTTTAAGTGTTCCATTTCTCTTATGGTATCCATACACGCCCAAAACCCGTCGTGTTCGTATACCATGAGTTCCCCTTTGGAAACAATCTTTTCCAACGGTCCATATTCAAGATCACAATTGACAAATCCCTCTATGCCCTTCGGCTTTTCAAAAAATTCGCTTACCTGATTGCCATCAATCATTAATGCACCCGTAAAAAGTCAAGATTTGCCAAACGCCGCTTTGTAACATACTGTAATTATTAGGCGAGAATTTTCAAAAAGGGCCATTCTTCGACTCATCCCACCTTATGGTTCTGCCAGAACCAGGAAGTTTTGATAATTTCATTCAGACTTTGATAATCCGCCTGCCAGTTTAGAATCTTCCACGCTTTATCTGAGTTCCCGACAAGGACAGGGGGATCACCGGGGCGTCTTTCCGCCTCAACAACTTTTATGGGTTTGCCAGTAGCTCGCTCAGCCGCTTTGATTACTTCTTTAACGGAAAAACCTTTTCCGTTACAAAGATTAAAAGCGTCTGAAGGGGCGCCCTTTTGCAGGTATTCAAGAGCTAATATATGGCCTGCCGCTAAATCGTTAATGTGGATGTAATCACGGATACACGTCCCGTCAGGGGTATCATAATCCGTTCCATAGATCTTTACGTGATTCCGCTCCCCCGCTGCCGCCTGGAGTGATAGAGGAATCAGGTGCGGCTCCGGATCGTGCCATTCTCCGATCTCACCTTCCGGGTCTGCTCCGGCCGCGTTAAAATAGCGAAGGCAGACATGACGGATACCATAAGTATAATCGTAATCTTTGAGGATCTGTTCAACCATGAGCTTTGATTTACCGTAAGGATTGATCGGCTGCTGAGGATGATCTTCAGTCATTGGAATCTGAAGAGGATTGCCATAGGTGGAACAGGTGGAAGAAAAGATAAAATATTTCACTCCATATTCAACCATAACGTCAAGAAGATTAATCGTGTTGACTACATTATTCCGGTAATATTCAGCAGGATGATCGACGGACTCGCCTACATAACAAAAAGCGCAATAATGCATGACCGCCTCGATCGGATAGGTCTTGAAGCAGAGACTCAATTGATCTTTGTCTGCCAAGTCTCCCAGAACGAAATGGCCCCATTTGGCAAATTCCCGATGGCCGCGACTCAGATTGTCATAGACAACCGTTTCATAGCCTCGTTTATTGAGGATTTTATTAGCGTGGGAACCGATGTACCCGGCGCCGCCAGCGATAAGGATCATGTACTTCCTCCTTCCAAGTAACTTAAATTTGCAAATGCGTTGTAAGTTGTTAATATTTCTTAATATTTACCAGAAATAACGAATTTGTTAAAAACATAAGTTACTTCCAATTATAATGTCGACGTGTCGGCATAGCTGAACAATCGGGTATCCACGATGTCCTGGCACTCAACAACTAATCCATTGTGCTGCGCAAACCAGCTATATTTTCAAAAAGTCCGGTGTAAGCCAGTGTCACATGATCCCAAGTAAATAAACGCGCCTTTTCGAGCGAGGCACGTCCCATCCGGGCCACCGCATCCGGATCGCCGGCCAACCACCGCAACACTAAAACAAGTCCGTTTACATCATCAGACCCAAAGGTGACGCCGTTGCCCCCCTCATCCACCAGTTCATCGGTTCCACCGGTTCGACTCACGACCAGGGGTAGTCCGGCAGCCATTGCCTCAAGCGTGGAGACACTCATTCCCTCATTATCGGAAAGCAGCACAAAAACATGAGCTTTCGAGTAGTGTTGCGCAATCTGTTCGCGCGGAACATAACCGGCAAACACAATACAATCATGGAGTCCCTCTTTCTCAACCAATCTCCGGTATGCATCTTCCTCGTCGCCGGCGCCCACCAGTTCCAGCCGTACCTTGATACCAATGGCCTTGAGTTCTGCCACCGCCGCAATTAAACGGTCCTGTCCCTTACGCTTGACGAGACGCCCCACACATACCATTCGAAGCGGCTCCCCTGCCTGTGGAGGACATGAGGGCGTGAATGCCCGCATGTCTACACCATTTTGAATCGTGACCGGCATGATCAGCGGAGATACCGCTTTGACCATCCCGGCTTCGCCGGCACACTTCACCACAACGGTGTGCGCATCCCGCCAGATTCTCCGGATCACCGGAGCCAGGAACGGATAGAGCAGCCGATACCGTTTCTCGAAACCGGGGATGTCAGGCCCGGTGATCCGCACCAGGTAAGGCAGGCCATGCTCTCTCCACAGCCTCCGGGCGATCCACCCCGCCGGAACGGTACTCCACGTCATACATAGATCGTACGGTCTTTCCCGCTGCAGACGGGACGCCTTTCGCCACCCGAGCCACGCATAGGTACTCATCTCCCGGGCTGTTGAGTGATGAATATTTTGATTGTTGACCGGAACTTTAAAGATCCGGATACGATCTGCGTATGACACCTGTTCCGGCTTTTGTCCGCGGGCCGATGTAACCAGGTCAATTTCAAAACGCTCCTTGTCTGCAAAGCGATCTAACAAGGCCTGATTGACGCTGCCAGTCCCTCCGCCCAAAGGCGGGAACTCATTGTTAAGCATCAGAACCCGAATGATCGGCTTGTCCAGACTCATTTGGAACGACCTGCACGCGTTACCCGGCGTAAAACATAGAGCGGACGGCCCTTGACTTCATCGAAAATACGGCCGATGTATTCTCCCAGCACACCGATCGTCACCAGTTGGATCCCCGCCAAAAAGAAAATCGCCGTCATTGTGGAGGCATAACCGGGCGGCGACAATCCGATAACCATTTTCTTTATCACGAAAAATACTCCCAGCATCAACGCAAAGGCCGACACGATGAACCCGATCGTCGTCACAAGCCGCAGCGGCACATGCGAAAGGGACACAATGCCGTCCGCAGCCAGGAGAGCAAGCCGCCAGAAGTCGTACTTTGGCGCGCCACCGTATCGGGCTTCACGATCATAGGGCAATCCAACCTGCCGGAGTCCCACCCAGCTCCGCAGGCCGCGCACAAAACGTGTACGCTCCGGCATGGCGACAAGAATACGGA